>JAZOCX010000023.1:0-13503 GCA_045596725.1 Eubacteriales bacterium | reverse complement strand
CGTCAGCGCCTATATCGGCAGTATCTTTTATATGGCGGTGCCCACCAGCATTATTTTGTTCAGCTTTTTCCCTCGCCACGTAACCCGCTTTTTGGCGTGGGGCGTGGGCGTGCTGGGTAAGATGAAAATCTTCAAAAACCCCGAGCGCACCCAGCAAAAAATGATTACTTCCCTTCAAGACTATCGTAACAGCCTTGCCAAAATGGCAAAGGTCAAGGGGTTAATCTTGAAGGTAGCCGTGATTGGCGTTCTCTATAATATTTGTCTGTGCTCCATTCCGTTTTTTGTTTTGCGTGCCTTTGGTTCGCCCTGCGTGTATTTTGACGTGTTTACGGTAACCACCTACATCTATTGCGCCATCACCTATATCCCCACCCCCGGTAACGCCGGTGCCGCCGAGGGCACCTTCTATTCCATCTTCTCCGGTCTGCACCATTCCTTCTGGGCGATGTCGATCTGGCGCTTTTTAACCTATTATATGTTCCTGCTGATGGGCGTGGGTGTCTACGGCTACAACGGCGTGTTAAATCGGATGAAAAAGCGTGATGAGTAGTATGGAAGAGTGTAAGCGCATTGAGCGCAGTATTATTACCACCTATCGGAAAACCATCTGGAACCGCTTTATCGAAGCGGTAAAAAAATATCAGATGGTCAACGAGGGCGATAGCATTGCCGTTTGTTTATCGGGCGGTAAGGACTCGGCGTTGCTTGTGAAATGTATGCAACAGTTACAGCGGTACGGCGACTGTGCCTTTGATATGAAGGTGATCGTGATGGATCCCGGTTACAGCGAGGAAAACCGCCGACGCATCGAGGAAAACTGTGCACGTATGGGGATTGACCCCGTAATTTTCAAAACGGACGTTTTTGCATCAGTAGAGCAGGTCGACCGCAACCCCTGCTATTTATGCGCCCGTATGCGTCGGGGGCATTTGTATTCCTTTGCCAAATCCCTCGGTTGTAATAAAATTGCGCTGGGTCATCATTTTGACGACGTGATCGAAACCACCCTGCTCGGTCTTCTGTATGGGGCACAGGTGCAAACGATGTTGCCCAAATTACATTCCACCAATTTCGAGGGCATGGAACTGATCCGTCCGCTGTATTGTGTGAGGGAGAAGGATATTATCCGCTTTGCCAATTATAACGGCCTTTCCTTTTTACAGTGCGCCTGCCGTGTTACCTCTCGTGATGCGGGGTGCGATAGCGAAACGGCCAGTAAGCGCAAGTACGTGAAAAACCTGATTGCCGATCTAACCAAGAACAACTCTCAGGTGCCTATTAACGTTTTTCGGGCGATGGAAAACGTGCATCTCGGCGAGGTGCTTGGCTATTCCGACAAAAACGGCTATCACCACTTTTTAGATGAATATTGAAGAAAAGACGGCATATAGTAAGGTAGGAGGTACCGCTATGCTGTCTTTTTTTCGTAAGTACAAATCTCTGATTTTACACATTGCACTCCCGCTTGGGGTTGGGGCGTTGTCGGGTCTGATTACGATGGGAGCCATGAAGGAATACGCATCCATCAATCAACCGCCCTTATCGCCGCCCGGCTGGATCTTTCCCGTTGTCTGGACGATTTTATACGTGCTGATGGGCGTTTCCTCGTGGCGGATCAGCCGTATTGATAATCAATCCAAGTCTTTGCTTATCTATCGGGTGTCGCTCGTTTTCAATTTCTTCTGGTCGATTTTTTTCTTTATCTGTAATATGTGGCTCCTCTCCCTGATCTGGCTTCTGATCTTGTGGATTTTGGTGATTTTATACACCGCCGCCTATTACCATATCGACCGTTTGGCAGGCCTTTTGCAGATCCCCTACGTGCTCTGGTGCGCCTTTGCCATTTACCTTAATTTCGGCGTGTTATTACTCAATTAAAGAACCGATTTTTCGGTTCTTTTTTCTTTGCAAAACCCTTGACAAACGGGCATAAAAAGGGTATAATGACAAAGGGTAAAGCGATTTGCTTTACAGTTAAACGGAAGGGGTGGCATTATGCACGAAAAAAATCTCCAAATCGGGTTGCTTTGCGATTTTTACGGCAAATTATTAACCGAAAAACAGTTATCGGCGATAACGATGTATTATGATGATGACCTGAGCCTGTCGGAGATTGCCGTCCAAACCGGAATCACCCGTCAGGGTGTGCGTGATTGCATTAAAAAAGGCGAGGCTATTTTGCTTGAAATGGAAAGCAAGCTGGGTCTTGCGGAGAAGTTCGGCCGTTTGCGTGAGGGAATGGATAAGATTCGTAGCGCCGCCGAAGAGATCCGTGAACAGAACAGCCGCGGTATGATCAACAGCGTGATCGCCAATTCGGTGCAAACGATTTTAACCGTCAGCGAACAGGTTCGAGAAGATGGCATTTGACGGATTATCCGATAAATTAAACGACATTTTCCGCCGTCTTAAAGGTAGAGGCAAACTCTCGGAGAGCGACGTCAAAGAGGTCATGCGTGAGATCAAGCTGGCCTTATTGGGGGCGGACGTTAACTTTAAGGTCGTAAAGGCCTTTATTAACAACGTGTCAGCCCGTGCAGTCGGGGAAGAGGTGATGAAGAGCCTCACACCCGCACAGCAGGTCATTAAGATCGTGCACGAGGAGTTGTGCCGTATTATGGGCGACGGCGACAGTAAGATTAACTTCGCTTCCAAACCGCCCACGGTCATTATGATGTGCGGTTTGCAGGGTGCCGGTAAAACCACCCACTCGGCAAAATTAGCCTACTATTTTAAGAATACGCTTAATAAGCGTCCGCTTCTGGTCGCTTGTGATATTTACCGTCCCGCTGCCGTTGATCAGTTGAAGATCGTGGGGCAAACGGCGGACGTCCCCGTTTTTTCCTTAGAGGGCGCCAAGCCCGTCAAGATTGCCAAGGAAGCCTTAGCTCACGCCCGTAAGTACGGTAACGATATTGTTATTTTGGATACGGCGGGTCGGCTTCATATTGATGAAGCGCTGATGGGCGAATTATCGGAGATCAAAAAGGAAACCTCGCCTGCCGAGATTTTGCTGGTTGTCGATGCGATGACGGGTCAGGACGCTGTCAACGTCGCTCAGGCCTTTGACGAGCAACTGAGTATTACCGGCGTTGTTTTAACCAAGTTCGACGGTGATACCCGTGGCGGTGCCGCTATGTCGGTTAAGTATATTACGGGTCAGCCCATTAAGTTCGTCGGCGTGGGTGAAACGGTGAAGGATTTGGAGTTTTTCCATCCCGACCGTATGGCAAACCGCATCTTGGGTATGGGCGATATGCTTTCTCTCATTGAAAAAGCGGAAGAGACCTTTGATGAAGAGCAGGCAAAGAAATTAGAGGAAAAACTGCTGAAAAACAAATTCGATCTGGAAGACTATCTCGGCCAGCTTCAACAGATGAAGAAGATGGGTGGTATGGGTCGGATCTTGGGCAGTATGGGCGTGAAACAGTCGGACATTGATAAGGCATCGGTGGACGAGAAAATGTTTGAACGTCAGCAAGCGATCATTTTGTCGATGACCTTGCAGGAGCGAGCCAAGCCGGAGTTGCTGGCGGCATCGCGCAAACGCCGTATCGCCAAGGGCGCAGGCGTTGAAGTGAGTGAAGTCAATCGGTTGCTCAAACAATTCGAGCAAACCCGAATGATGATAAAAAAGCTTAACAAGAATCCCAATATGCTCAAAGGTTTTCCGGGCATGAACGGGATGATGTAAGTAACTAGAAATGTGGAGGTGAATCACAATGGCAGTAAAAATCAGACTCAGAAGAATGGGCGCAAAGAAGAATCCTTTCTACCGTATCGTAGTAGCCGATTCCCGCAGCCCTCGCGACGGCAGATTTATCGAGGAGATCGGTACTTATGATCCGACCAAGAATCCCTCGGCCGTCAACATTGATGCTGAGAAGGCAAAACAGTGGATCGCAAACGGCGCACAGCCTACCGATACCGTTAAGTCTATGCTCAAAAAGAACGGCGTTCTGTAAAGGATGATATGATGGAACAGTTATTGACCTATCTCACCAAAGCCCTTGTAGAGAAGCCGGACGAGGTTTCGGTTACAAAGGTTTGCGAGAAGGAGGACACGACCACCTATCAAATTATGGTCGCGCCTTCCGACATGGGCAGAGTCATCGGCCGGCAGGGCCGGATCGCTAAGTCGATTCGCTCGGTAGCCAAGTCGGCGGCTGCCAAAGACAATAAAAAGGTAATTGTCAATATTGGTGACTGAAAAAACGGGGATATGCAAACATATCCCCCTTTTTCATAAGGAAGGAACTATGGAACGAATAACAGCGGGAAAAATCGTGAACACCCACGGTATCCGTGGGGACGTAAAAATAGATGTTTGGATGAACGACGCCAGAGACCTCTGTGAGCTTGACCGGATTTATATCAAGGGCAAGGCGTATACGATGGTAACGGCACGCCCCCAGCGTGGCTGTGCCATTGTGCATTTGCAGGGGATCGAAAGGGTAGAGGACGCCGAGGCGTTACGAGGTGTTGAGATCGAGATTGAGAAGACCGACGATCTGCTGGACGAGGGCGAATATTTTGTTGCCGATATTATCGGATGCCGTGTCTTTGACGTGGATAGCGGCGAAGAGTACGGCGAGGTGGTTGACGTGTATGACGGCATCGCCAACGACGCTTATGAGATTCGCTTGGCAAGCGGCAAGCAGGTGTTGATTCCGGTCATTAAATCGGTCATTATCGCTACGGATATTGAGAAAAAACGCATCGAGATCCGTCCGATTGCGGGGATGTTTGATATATGAGAATCGATATTTTAACCCTTTTTGATGAGTATATGGATATGGTGCTTGGCCAGAGCATCATCGGCAGGGCGAGAAAGGCGGGGTATTTGGACATCAAAACCCATAATTTCCGTGCCTTTGCCCGAGATAAGCATAACACGGTCGACGATAACCCTTACGGCGGCGGCAAGGGTATGCTCTTAAAACCCGATCCGATTTGCGATTGCTATGATGCGGTGGTGGCGGATGCCGAGAAAAAACCTTTGACGGTGTATCTTTCGCCCAAAGGCAAGGTGTTAACGCAGGAGATTGCCCGTCGCTACGCCAAAGAGGAGCGCATCGTGTTTATCTGCGGTCATTACGAGGGGGTAGACCAGCGGGTGATCGACGAGATCGTTGACGAAGAACTGTCGATCGGCGACTACGTGTTAACGGGCGGAGAACTTGCCTGCGCCGTGGCGGTGGACTGTGTCTGCCGTATGGTGGAGGGGGTGCTTGATGCCGAGGAATGTTTTGAGGAGGAAAGCCATTATAACGGGCTTTTGGAATATCCTCATTACACCCGCCCCGTAACCTATCGGGGGAAGACGGTGCCTCAGGTATTGCTTGACGGCAAACACGCCGAGATCGAGCAGTGGCGCCGAGAGCAGATGCTCGATATTACGGCCGAGCGACGCCCCGATATGCTGACCAAGGTCAGCCTTACCCCGCAAGACCTTGAATACTTAGAAAAAAAGCAAGTGCGATAGCGAGACTTCTCTAAGGAAAGTCTCACAGTTTTATTCGCCTTGCGGCGAGTGCTATTGCTTCGCAGTGATATTCGGCTGATGCCGAGTGGTATTCGCTTCGCGAGTTTTGGTGGCGAATAAAATACCACTGAAACCGCAAGGTTTCAATATCACTATTGCCACAAGGCAATAATATCACTTCGACAAAGTCGGAATATCACTTGAAATGCTATCGTTCCTTACGCTGATGAAAATTAAAGACGTGTTATCTGACCCGTGCATTGACGATGCCGACTGCTTTTTGAAAATGGACGAGATTATTCGCATTTTTGAAAAGTCAACGGGTAGTTACGTCCGGCGTCATGATTATTAAAACGGTGTGTCATAAATATTTAGATAGAAAAAAGCAAGTGCGCTAAGCACTTGCTTTTTATCGTTCACTTTCGGTTTTTTCGGGGGTGTCCCCAAATATGAAATCATCAATATCCAGTGTTTCTTCCATGGCGCATAACCTCTACCCTTTTATGATCAGTATATGCACCAAAAAGGATTTTATGCACCGTAGCCGATGGCAAGTCCCAGCAAAAGCAGTCCGCTTGTCAGGAGTAGATTTAAGGCTTGAAACTTCCAGCTCCACTTCACCCAATTGCCGTAGCTGACGTCGGCAAGACCTAAACTGATAAGCAAAACGGGGTTGGTGGGGTAAAAGACGTTGGAAAACCCGTCGCCAAAGGCAAAGGCGAGCACGCACAGTTGCGGGGAAATGCCGAACACCTGCGCCATCGGCACGATGAGGGGAATCAGCATAAAGGCCTTGGCCGAGCCCGAAGCAACAAAGAAATTCATCACCAAAACGATGAGATAGATAAAGAGAATGACCGCCCACGAGGGCAGGGACTGCGCCAAGCCAACGGCGCCGTGTAAGATGGTGTCGAGGATATGCGCCTCTTCCATCGTGTATTTGATCGAGGACGCCATTAAAATCATCAATACGGCAGGCAACATATTCACAACACCCGAAAGGGCGGTGGTAAGTAACGTTTTTGCCTTCATACCCGAGACTAACGTAGCGATAATACCCGCCAGTAAGAACATAACGGCAACAATAATCATCGTGAGATCTTGCAGGGCAGGGATAAAGCCGGAGCAGAGGATAATCAAAATGCCCCCGCCTAAGATAGAGCAAAAGCAGATCAGCCCGTTATCCATTTGCCGATTAGCCACAAACGCCGTTGCCGTTTCCTGCGAGGGCTTTTCAATGCGTTTGGCATACAGATACAAAAAGCCGAATAACAGTCCATAGATGCAGGCAAAGGCGAGGATACGCATCCCTGCACCCGAGAACATCGGCAATCCCGCTAATTGCTGAGCAACGCCCACGGTAAAGGGGTTGCACACGCCCGAAGCAAAACCGCAACCGGCGGCAAGCAGGCTCATACCGATACCCGTTAAGGCGTCCCATCCGAGATTTACGGCAAGGGCAACGGTGATGGGAACGAGGGGAACGCACTCCTCAAAGGAGCCGATCATGGCACCCATTCCCATAAAGAACAGACAAATAACGGCCATCAGCCGATATTTCACTCCGCCGAAACGATGCACCGTTTTATCGAGCATATATTTCATCAGCCCGCAGGCGTCGAGCGCCGTGAACACCCCGCCGATAATCAGCAAAAAGGCGATAACGGCAATCAGAGAACCACTGCCCGCAGCCCCCAGCACCAAAAAGGGCGAGAGCAACCATTTCCAAAAGGGGATACCCCCTTCGACGTAGGTAAAGCCAGCCTCGGTGTCGGGTAACAGATTGCCTGCACTATCCTCAATGCGAGGATAGGCGCCGCCCGGTACAACGAGGGTAAGTACATAGGTCGCCACCATTAGGATGAAAATAACCAAAATGGCAGTGAGAAAGGATGAGGTCTTAATGGTAAGACCCTTATTTTCGCTCATACAAAACTCCCTTAATCCGATGAAGTGCTGATATTGACATCACCCGAAGGCATATAGGGAGCCAACACCTGAGCCATATTATACAAAGGCATCGATTGAATATAGATCCTGCCGGGGCCGGTAATGCGGGTATTGAACAAGCCCTCGCCGCCGAAGAAAATGTTCTTGGCGCCCTTAACCCGTTCAATAGACATGGTGCAGGATTCACTCATAGCGGCAAGATAGCCGGTATCCACCAAAATGCTCTCGCCTGCGGCAAGGTCATAGGTTTTGCAGTAGCCGTCAATTTCCAAGAAAACAAGACCGTTACCGGTGATGCGTTGCATAATAAAACCTTCGCCGCCAAACAGGGCGCGCCCCAGCTTTTTCTGGAAATACAGCGAAAGATCCAAGCCCTTTTCCATGGCTAAGAAGCCACGCTTTTGCACGATAATGCCGTTATCGGGCGTAATCTCAAAGGGGATGATCGAGCCGGGCAAACTCGACGCAAAGGCAATCATACCCTCGCCCCCTTGGGGGGTGTATTCATTCAGGAAAATGGACTCGCCCGAAAACATACGGCCGAGCGCCTTACGAAAACCGCCCGCCTTGGTGCTCATCACCATATTGGGGCTCATCCAGCTCATAGCTCCGCCTTCACAGCACAACGTCTGACCCTCGGTGGGGTGGCAGATAACAACGGGGAGGTTTCCGCCTTCAATTTCATATCTAAGCATAGTATATTCTCCGTTTTATTCTCCGCGGTACATGGTGCTGTCGCTTACCTTGGTATTTACTTCATCGCCCATAATCATCTTATACAGCTCATCGGCAAATAACTCGTGCATACGGGGCGTGGGATGATTGATGCGGTTGATGAGGAGCTTGGTAACGTCCTGCGTTTTCGCCATTTCTCTCCATATCGAGTAGCAGTCGCAAACAGGGACGTTCATGCTCTTGGCAAGGTCAATCGCCGAGTAGATGTAGTTATCCATCTTGCCGTTGTTTTGCATATCGGCGGTTTGAGCCGCATAGCCGATGAGGTAGTGAGCGGTATCCTGAGCCACGCTGGTGTTGAGCGAGTTGGGCGTCATAAAGATCAAATCACAGCCATGAGCCTGAATCCGCTCAAAAATCTCCTTTAAGGAGTCAAGATAATCTTCCAACGGCGCATTTACGTCGTTAAGACCAAAGCAAACGGTAACCAAATCGGGATTATGGCTGAGCACGTGAGAGTCAAGACGTGCCAGCGACTGCTTCGCCGTCGCTCCGCCGATACCCGCATTGATCACGTTAACGGGCATATAATCACGGAAACGGTTGAGCTTTTTGCGAAGCACGTTCCAATACACGTTTTCAAAATCGTTATACTCGTTCATGGAGCCGTGGGTAACACTGTCGCCGAAAGCCACAATGGTAATCGGGCCGTGCTCACACAGACCTTCATAGTCAAGCAAAATTTTATCCTTAATTTTCATAACCGAAATCCCTCCCTTTTTCTTAATTTTACCATACCCATTCAAAAACTGCAAGGCAAATTCCTATTAGTGATTTATTGAAAAGACCAAATACGTAAGTTGGTCATTGGAAAAGAAATTTTTTCGAAAACAAACGTAAAAAAGACAGTCATAAGACTGTCTTTTTTGTTTGGAACGGCTTGGATTTAATTGTAAATAACGTAATGATTTTCTTATTTAATAGTGAAAGTTTTTGTGATTTTTGTATCGTTAAAGCTAATGAATTCAGAAACCTCAACAACAATGTCCGTAGTGTCGTCATTGAGTTCATAAGCAACCTCAACCTCAATAGATGAGCCCTTTTTAATTTTTTTGCTTTGATTGTCTGCGTTATAGTTTGCACTATCATCAACAAGATAACTTTTATTTAGTCCTATGCCATCTTGATATGCTTCGTCTGTAAAAGACAAGCTAAAAGATGCTCCATCATCATCGGCGTTGTTTGTAAAAATGTATTTTACAATAGCAATTTTATCGCCGCTATAATCTTTGGCTAATCGGCAACTATCGATAACAAGCGAATAATTTCCGATTACGGTATCCGAATCTACGGTTCCCTTATCAGCATTATTGCTTCCTTGATCGGAAGAAGAGTCCTCTCCGCTTGCTATTGCAAAAACGCAAAAGGTAAAAATAAGTAAAATGGTCAACAATAAACTACATACTCTTTTCATTTGAAAGACCCCTTTAAGTTAATTACAGCAACCGAAGTCGCCGCAGAGAAATACATAAGTATGTCAAGAAAATCTCCTGTTCCGCTTATCACACCAAGCCATTGTGATACTTCCCACACGATACCAAGCATAAAGGCAACTGCGGGACATAGAAACCAATTGAATTTTCTTTGAGGATATAGTGAAATTAAAAATCCGCTTAAACTAAACGACCATAAAAAATCAGGCAAAAAAAATGATAGTGGTTTTAGGTGGAAATAGGTTTCTTGTGAAAAGAAAAAATCAATATCAATTGTCTGTGCTATATGAGAATTTGGTCTAAGCAGTACATAGAAAATTCCGCCGATACAAAGAGAAATAACTGCGCAAAGCAGATTAAAGACTCTTCTTGACATAATATTATCCTCCATAAGTTGATTATAGTCATAATTATGACTATTGTCAACATAAAAAATGGAGTTATATGCTTATTATAATAGGTAAAGGATGGTGTTAACGCTGATCAGTTACAGACCCTTCTGGGAAACATTAAAAAAGAAAAACATAACAACCTATGCGTTAATAAATAAATATAACATTAGTAGTGCCACTATTGATAGAATGAAAAAGGGGCAGGGAATAAGTACGATGAAAATAGATGATTTTTGTCAAATTCTTAATTGTACTGTTTCGGAAATAATTGAATACGAAGAATAGAGGCACCCATCCCCTTTTTTGGGGTGGGTGCTTCATTGTGTTAAAAAGAATTGCTATAAGAAAATCACAAACAACTATTTAAGAAACACCTATTGAAAATAAAGTAAAAATATGTTAAGATGAAGGCGTGTAAATTATTTTCTATCGGAGGATAAGAAATGTTAGTTAATACGAAAGCAAGAATAGGCGTTTTTTCCATCGCGCTGGGCGCATATCTGCCTCAGTTCCCCTCGCTCGTTCCCGAGTTTGAGGCACAGTACGAGGCATTTAAGAAAACCCTGCCCGACACTGTTGAGATCATTGACGGCGGTATGGTAACTACCAAGGAGCAGTCCATGGCAGCAGGCGATAAGTTCCGTGCCGCTGACGTTGATCTGGTCTTCTTGCAGATGCTTACCTATGCCACCTCTTACAACGTACTTCCCGCTATCCGCGATTTGGACGTACCCGTTGTTGTCATCAACGTACAGAAGCTCAAAGCTCCCGACTATGACAAGACCGACGTTCCCACTTGGCTTGGCGAGCTGTATGCCTGCGGTGCCGTAGGCGAGGCTGTGGCTGACTTGGAGAGAGCCGGTAAGAGACATGCCGTTATCACCGGCGTTGTTGAGGGTGGCGATCCTTACGTTGCCGCAGAGATCGAGGATTGGTGCCGTGCCGCTCAGGTTAGAAGAAGATTCCGTGATACCAACCTGGCACAGATCGGCAGACCTTACCCCGGCATGATGGACCTTTACATAGACGAAACCAATCTGTATAACAGAATGTTCTTGTATACCAAGCAGTTCGACTGGGAAAAGATGTGGGCTATCGCCGATAATATTACCGACGAAGCCGCTATCCGTGCCAAGGCAGAGGATATCATCAACACCTTCGAGATCGAGGGTGGCGCTACCGTTGAAACCGTTTGGGATATGGCAAAATACGTCGTTGCCTTTGAGCAGTGGGTTAAGGATGAGCAGCTCGGCTTCGTTGCTTCTCACTACGACGGTTATGCCAAGGGTCAGGCAGGCGTGCTCGACTCGATGCTGATCCCCGCCTTCTCCATGCTCATTAAGCAGGGCACCGCTTGTGCCGTTGAGGGCGATATTAAGGTAGCTATGGCGATGAGCATTTTGAAGACCATCTCCGGCACCGGTCAGCTTTCGGAGATGTATTCGATCGACTTTAACGAAGACATCTGCATCATCGGCCACTCCGGCTCGGGCGATGCTGATATTTCGGTAGAGAAGAAGCCCACCATGAAGATCGTTCCCGTATTCCACGGCAAGACGGGCGGCGGTTATCTGACTCAGTTCTATCCTCCCGTTGGTGAGATTACTTACCTTGCCATTACTCAGGATAAAGATGGTAACTTCAAGTTCATCGTTGCTGAGGGCGTTAACGAGGAAGGCCCCATCTTCACCTTTGGTGATACCAATATGCGCACCCGCTTCTCCATCGGCGCACGTGAATTCTGCAACCGTTGGAGCGAAGCCGGTCCGACTCATCATATGGCCGCCGCGATTGGCCGTCATATTGACACGATTGAGAAGGTAGCCAAGATCTTCAACATTCCTTGCGAAGTTATCTGCCGCTAAATAACAAGACCGCCAAGGCAATAGCCTTGGCGGTTTTTTAATGAGATAGATTTGGTTCCCCACCAAACAAAAAAGACACCCCATTGTGTCTTTTTTGTTTGGAAAGGTTGCGCAAATCCGAACCCCTTTGAATTTTTGGGTCATGAATTTGAACCCCTACATATTTAATCACGGCGAAGCCGTAACACTGTTTGTCGTAAGACAACTTCGTTTTGTGTCCGCTAAAACGGAATGATGTTTGTGCTACGCACAAAATGATGTTGACCGCAAGCGGTCAAACGGAGTTGTGTCCTACGGACACAAACACAAACAAATAAGGACTTGCTTTCGCAAGTCCTTATTTGTTTGGCTGTTCCGAACCATTTAGATGCCACTTATATTTCGCCTTTTAAACGCTCGATTTTGTTAGAACATCTCCAATTACACTCACGAACAACCTGCATAAATTCAATTTCGCCTGTTTCCTTTAAATGTTCTTGCAGATAGAACAGCCGTAACCACAAAACATTCATAAACATTAGCTCTTGTTCTTTGCTTTCAAAAATCATAATTGTTGCCACCTTTCTTTTTGGTAACAGCAATTATACACATTAAATGTTATAAGTCCAGAGGATTATTCTTTAATTATTTCGTTTTCCATAGGATGTTCTATGCCTTTTTCGTCAACCTCTTTAGAATTGCTTATTTCATCAAATTCCAAAGTATCTTTATTGAATCGCCAATGCTCTACAATAAACCATTTGTTTATATATTGTGAATATGTTTTTATAAGTTTTTCTGCTTTTTTTACTGAAAAGATTTCTGATATGAATTTTATGTGATGTTCAAAATAAAACTTTCTAAAATCATAAATAGCATCGTATAAATAGTTTTGATTTTCGATATATGTCCAATGTCCGTCAACTGCTTTTGAACGAACATATCTCCATTTAGATTCCTCATGTTCTCGGTTGTGAAGTTCAAGTTTTAATGCTATGCTTTGTAAAAACTCGCACATTATTTCCAAAAACATATCTTCTTTTTTAACGGCATAAGCAATAGTTGTTCTTTTTCCAAAATCAGTTTCAACCGTTAGCTTAAATCCATCTATACGATATGAGTGCTTAAATATTGTCCATTCTTTTTTGACTATTTCATCGGGAATTGGAACGGAAAGTTTTGCAATCGCTTCAAATACATCTTTTTCAAAATCAGTAATATACATACCTTCACCGCCTTTGTTTGATTATAGCATAGAACAAGGTATTAAACAAGTTGTATCACCGTTTCGGTGGTTTGAATCCACCTTGACGGAGATTTTAGTGATATTGTGCCTACGGCACAGTGATATTTTCACTTCGTGAAAGTGATATTGAAACCTATGGTTTCAGTGATATTATATTCGCCATAAAACTGGGCAAAGCTCAATATCGCTCGGCTTTAGCCGAATATCACTGCGAAGCAATATCACTCGCCGAAGGCGAATATAACTGAAAAAGACGATTGCTTTCGCAATCGTCTTTTTCTGGCTGTTCCGAACCATTTAGGTGCCACTATATTTTTGAAAATTTGTGTTTGATAAATTGGTTTTTTGCCTTAACTTTTTATCCTGTTATAATAGACTGCACTACTTTATAAAAATCACCATGTGTAATATTTTC
>JAZOCX010000022.1:0-20723 GCA_045596725.1 Eubacteriales bacterium | reverse complement strand
AACAACCCCTTACCTTTGAGGAAAAGAAGGGTCCCAAGGTACTGATCTATCATACCCACTCCCGTGAAGCCTATAACAATACCGGTGATACCTATACCACGCCCGAAGCCACCCACACCACCGACAAAAGCAAAAACGTGGTGGCGGTGGGGGAAGTCTTGGCTCAGACGTTGATGGCCAACGGCATCGAAACGATCCACTGTACCGATACCTTTGACAGTACATATACCGGCGCCTATGCCCGCTCCGAAGAGGGTGTTGCCTCTATTTTGGAAAAGTATCCGAGTATTTGTGTGGTGCTTGACCTGCATCGGGATGCCATCTACGCCGCCGACGGGGGCAAGTACCGACCCGTGGTGGAAAAGGACGGAATGGACGTGGCGCAGATTATGATGATAGCCGGAACAGGGGATGAGGGCAGTGATGCCAATCCGCATTGGGAAGAGAACATTCGGTTCGGGCTGACTCTGCAAAGTGAGGTTGAAAAACAATGTCCGGGCATAACACGCGCTATGATGGTACGCACCTCTTCTTACAATCAAGACCGTTCGAAAGGTGCCCTGCTGATCGAAGTCGGTACGACAGGGAATACATTAACCGAAGCCAAACGAAGCGCATACTATATCGGTCAAGCCCTCGTCGAGATCCTTGGATGAAATATCGGCTGTTTTTTGTCGGATTTATTCTGGTCGTTATCGGGTTTTTCTTTATTACGATGCTTTTGATTGTCAATCAGCGCTCGTCTTCGGCGGCGCCTTATTTTGCTGAGCAGGTGCTTTTCTCAATGGATAGTGAAGGGCTAACCGTTTTCGGTCAAAAGATATATTAAAAATCAAGCCAATGGCTTGATTTTTTTGCGCATTTTTTTGGAGGTAGTTTCGTATATATGACAAGAGGAGGACAAGTCAATGAAACGAAAATCAGTCATTTGGGCTATGGTATGGGGTTTTGCTTTGGCGGGCGTAATCGTGGGTGTGTTGCCGATTCCTAAGGTTGAGCCCCCAAAAACAGAAGAGCCGATCGTTGCCGAGAAAATGCAGGGGATGTGGGTGGCAACGGTCAGCAATCTCGATTTCCCCTCACAGCCCGACGCCACCCAAGCACAACTGCGTCAGGAACTCGATACCATCGTTGCCGATGCCGTTAAGTGGGGCATGAACACGATTATTTTTCAAGTGCGTCCTAACTGTGATGCACTGTATGAGTCGGATCTTTTTCCCGTTTCAAGCGTGTTAAGCAGTACGGGTGAGTTGCCGGAAGGCTTTGATCCGCTTGACTATATCTGTCAGATCGCCCACGAAGCGGGCTTGGAACTGCACGCATGGATCAACCCTCTGCGTGTCTCAACAACCAATGAAGCACCTACCTCGGCGTATGAGGAATGGGTGGTAGAGTATGCGGAAAAGTTGTACTTTGACCCCGGTGAACCCGCCGTACGCAAGCTCGTGGTTGACGGGGTCAGCGAAATTATCAGTCGTTATGAGGTGGACGGTATTCATTTTGATGATTATTTTTATCCCTATCCCGCAGAGGGTCAAACCTTTGATGATACCGATACCTATGAAACTTACGGCGAGGGTAAGGAGTTGGCCGATTGGCGCCGTGAAAACATCACCGATCTAATCCGTCAAACGCAGGCCGTTATCAAGGAAAGCAAAAAGGACATTTCGTTTGGCGTAGCCCCCTTTGCCGTGTGGCAAAACGTATCCTCGGATGAACTTGGTAGCGATACGAGAGCAGGCGTAGAAACGTTTAGTGATCTCTATGCCGATACAAGAACGTGGGTCAAAGAGGGTCTGGTTGACTATATTTGTCCTCAAATTTATTGGTCGTTTGAGCAGGAGGCGGCGCCCTTTGCCGCCGTTTTTGATTGGTGGGCGGATTGCGTGGCGGATACCGACGTAGCCTTGATTGTCGGGCACGCCTTTTATAAGCAGGGCACCGATCAGGCCGGCTGGGACGATGCTCGGCAAACGATACGGCAGGTGCAGTACGCCTCCCAAAACGAGCAGTACGACGGCAGTTTATTCTTCCGCTACGGCAATTTGAAGGCAAATCCCGATGGTGCCACCGAAATCTTTATCCAAGAAACGCAAACTACATCTTGAAAAATCCGTTGGGGGAGTATATAATAAATAGGTTATTATGTGTAAGCGGAGGAAAAAAGATGTCCGGACATTCGAAATGGAACAACATTAAGCATAAAAAAGAGAAGACCGACGCACAAAGGGGCAAGATCTTTACCAAAGTCGGTCGTGAAATAGCCGTATGCGTAAAGCAAGGCGGCCCCGACCCTTCGATGAATACCAAATTGAAAGATATTATCGCCAAAGCCAAGGCAAACAATGTGCCCAATGACAATATTGAGCGCATTATCAAAAAGGCGGCAGGCGAGGGTGATGCCAGCAACTATGAGGATATTACCTATGAAGGTTACGGCCCGAACGGCACCGCCGTTATCGTAAAAACGCTGACCGATAACCGTAACCGTACCGCAGGCGATCTCCGCCATTATTTTGATAAATTCGGTGGCAATTTAGGTCAGAGCGGCTCGGTTTCGTGGCAGTTTAAGAACAAGGGTCTTATCGTGATCGAGGCGGAAGACGTGGACGAGGATGAATTGATGGAGGTTGCACTCGAAGCAGGTGCAGACGACATCGTTAACGAGGGCGAAGTCTTTGAGATTTATACTGCTCCCGCCGCTTTCTCTGAGGTGCTGGAAGGTATTCAGTCTGCCAATAAATACACCGTTTTGTCGGCGCAGGTTGAGATGATCCCCGATACCTACGTAACGCTGACCGACGAGGACAGCATCAAGAATATGCAGAAATTATTGGATATTCTCAATGATAACGACGACGTTCAAGATGTCTATCATAACTGCGACAACGAAGACATCGAATAAAATTAAAAATTTTGTTTTTTAGTATTGCAATTTGTGAGATTGTGTGTTATAATCTCACACGTTGCATATCCGGGTGTGGCGCAGTTTGGTAGCGCGCTACCTTGGGGTGGTAGAGGCCGTGGGTTCAAGTCCCGCCACTCGGACCAACAAAAAGAGAACACCGTCCACAAGGACGGTGTTTTCTTTTTTCCTTTTCAATGAGATGGGACTTGAAGCCCTCGGTAGTGAATGACGTGCCGGTGGCACGTCAGAGCCGAGGGCTGGCTCGCCCGCAGGCGAGAAGTCCCGCCACTCGGACCAGCAAAAAGCACAGCGAAAGCTGTGCTTTTTCTTTTTGCAAAAAATGCATAAGGGCATATCATAATAGTGGAGGTGGAATGATGCGAGAAATTCCTTACAATCGCCAAGCGGCGCTTTTATATGCCCGCCAATGGGCGTATCGGCGCAACCCCGCCTATTATGATTTTGAAGAATTGGGCGGAGATTGTACCAATTTTGTTTCGCAATGTCTGTATGCCGGGGTTGGCGTCATGAACTATACGCCCGATTACGGTTGGTATTACATTTCGCTGAGTGACCGCAGTCCGTCTTGGACGGGTGTGGAGTTTTTGTACAATTTTTTGGTGAATAACCGCTCGGTCGGGCCCTATGGTCATCGTGTGTCGAGCCGGATGGTGCAGGCAGGGGACGTGGTGCAGTTAGGAAGAGCTGACGGAAGTTTTTATCATTCACTGCTGATTATTGCAACCCGCCCTCAAATTTTGGTGGCGGCGCATACGAATGACACTTATGCCCGACGTTTAGACAGTTATAATTACGGTCAGGTGCGGTTTATTCATATTGACGGCGCACGTACGTGGCAATAATGACAAATTGACAGTTTGGATATAGTATGATAAGGTTATAATAGTAAAAAGGAAGGAAGATCATCATGAAAATTGCCTTGATAGCGCACGATAAAAAGAAAAATGAAATTATTGAATTGGCAAAGAAATATCAAACGGTATTGGCAAATCACGAGTTGTATGCCACGGGTACGACGGGAACGCTGATTATGGGTGAAACAGGGCTTTCGATTCACCGTATGAAGAGCGGTCCGCTCGGCGGCGATCAGCAGATCGGCGCCATGCTTGCCGACGGGAATATTGATTTTGTTATTTTCCTGCGCGATCCCTTAACCGCACAGCCTCACGAGCCCGACGTTTCGGCGCTCTTGCGTTTGTGCGACGTTCAGCGTATTCCGCTTGCTACCAATTCTTGCAGTGCTACCATTATGCTGGATTCGTTGCGGGATAAGAAAAATTTTGCCGAATAATATTTGACACAAAAAAGGGAGAGTGTTATAATTCTTCTATTCCCTTCGGAGGTGTAACAATGAGTAAAAATATTGATTGGAGTAACCTGGGTTTCGGCTATACCCAAACCGAGCAACGCTATGTTTCCCGCTATAAAAACGGTGCGTGGGACAAGGGCGGTTTATCGGAAGACGGCAATATTACCATGACCGAATGCGCCTGCGTTTTGCAGTATGCGCAGACGGTGTTTGAGGGGCTGAAAGCCTATACGACAAAAGACGGTCGTGTGGTAACCTTCCGCCCTGACTTAAATGCCGAGCGTTTGATGGATTCCTGTCGTCGCATGGAGATCCCCGAATTCCCCAAGGAGCGCTTTTTGGAAGCCATTGACGCCGTTGTTAAGGCAAACATCGATTACGTGCCCCCCTACGGCACCGGTGCATCGTTGTATATCCGTCCCTTTATTTTCGGCTGCGATGCCATTTTGGGTGTAAAACCCGCCAATGAGTTTGAGTTTCGTGTTTTCGTTTCGCCCGTTGGTCCCTATTTCAAGGGTGGCGTTAAGCCGTTGACGCTACGCATTTCGGACTTTGACCGTGCCGCCCCCCGTGGAACGGGTCATATCAAGGCAGGCCTTAACTACGCTATGAGCCTGCACGCTATCGTTGATGCTCATCATAAGGGTTATGACGAGAACGTTTATCTGGATTCGGCAACCCGCACCTATATCGAGGAAACGGGCGGTGCCAATATCCTGTTGATTAAAAAGGATGGTACGGTGGTAACACCCAAGTCGGATACCATTTTGCCTTCCATTACCCGCCGTTCGCTGATGACAGTGGCTAAGGACGTACTGGGCTTGAAGGTCGAGGAGCGTCCCGTTGCCGTTGAAGAGTTGGCTGATTTTGCCGAGTGCGGTCTGTGCGGTACTGCCGCCGTTATCTCGCCGGTTGGCAAGATTGTCAACGGCGATACCGAGTACGTGTTCGGTATGGAGGAAATGGGCCCTTATACCAAGAAGCTGTATGAAACTCTGCGTGGCATCCAGATGGGCGAAATCGAAGGGCCTGAGGGCTGGATTCACACCATTGCGGAATGAAGAACATAGCCCGTATTTATACCGATTTTAACGATAAATTCGGTATCCCCCGTCAAAGCGGTCGAGTGGAGAGTTTGCAGGGTCGCATCGTCTTTGAGGACGAATACCGCAACCCCGATGCACTGCGAGGTATCGAGCAGTTTTCCCATTTGTGGCTTCTGTTCGATTTCTCCGAGTCCCACCGTGAGCAGTGGTCGCCTACGGTTCGTCCCCCTCGTTTGGGTGGCAATACCCGAATGGGTGTCTTTGCCAGCCGTTCTCCTTTTCGCCCCAATCCCATCGGCTTGTCTTCGGTAAAGCTTGAAAAGGTGGAAAACGGCGAGTTATGGGTGTCGGGTGTTGATTTGCTAAACGGCACTCCGATCTTTGATATTAAACCCTATTTACCCTTTACCGACTGCCATCCCGAGGCGAAGGGCGGTTACGCCGATGACTTTACCGAGTATCGCCTTGCAGTCGATTTTCCCGAGCATCTGTTGGCGATTTTGCCCGAAGAGAAAAGGAGTGCGGCCATCGATTGCTTGGCGGAAGATCCTCGCCCGTCCTATCAGGATGATGACCGTCGTTACAGTATGGCGTTTGCGGGATTTGATATTCATTTTACCGTTAAGGATGGAAAGTTAACGGTAGAGTCGGTTGAAAAAATATAAAGGTTATTGACAAGTACGCCTTTGGCGTGTTACAATAACGAAAAACAGATAGAGGCGCACCTAAAAAGAGTACTCGGCAGTAAGATATGGCTGCCAAAGCCGCCGAGGAAAGGTGAGGGTGCCGAAGCGATACTCGTGGCGAGGGTATAGGGCTGGCAATGCGGAGAATATCCGTCTTGTTGTCGCAGAAATGCGGAGGGCTATCAAATCAGACAACGATGTTGTTTTGGCAGCCTTTGCGAGGCTGCCTTTTCTGTACCAAGGAGGAAAAAATATGAAGAACATTATTTTCACGGGCGCAGCAACCGCCATTATCACCCCGATGACCGAGCAGGGGGTAGATTACGAAAGCTTTGCCAAGCATATTGAGTGGCAGATCGAACAGGGGATTGACGCCCTCGTTATCGCCGGCACTACCGGTGAAGGCTCTACCCTTACCGATGAGGAGCATCGTGAGGTCATTCGTTTCAGTGTTGAGCAGATCGCAGGCCGTGTTCCCGTTATTGCGGGTACCGGCTCGAACGATATTGCTTACGCCATTGAGCTTACCAAGTTTGCCTGCGAGGCGGGTGTGGATGGCTTGCTGATCGTAACGCCTTATTATAATAAAGCCACCCAGAAGGGTCTGATTGCATCCTTTACGGCGATTGCCGATGCGGCTACCAAGCCTTGTATTTTGTATAACGTCCCCAGCCGTACCGGTTGTAATCTCTTGCCTGCCACGGTAGCGCAGTTGGCGGATCATCCGAACATTGTTGCCATTAAAGAAGCCAGCGGTAATATTTCGCAGGTGGCACAGTTGGCGGCTTTGTGCGGCGATAAGATCGATATTTATTCGGGTAACGACGATCAGATCGTGCCTTTGATGTCCTTGGGCGGTAAGGGTGTTATTTCGGTACTGTCGAATATTTGTCCGAAGGAAACGGTGGAGATCTGCAAACGCTTTGAGCAGGGCGACGTTGTCGGCTCGGCTGCTTTGCAGTTGAAGCTGTTGCCCTTGATTGATGCCTTGTTCTGTGAGGTTAACCCCATTCCCGTCAAGGCGGCTTGTGCGGCGATGGGGTATTGTGAGAATATCTTGCGTCTGCCCTTAACCCCGATGGAAAAAGAACACGAGAGCAAGATGCTTGAATTGATGAGAGAAAACGGATTGGATGTGTAAAGAATGAAAATCTTAGTCAGCGGTCTTTGCGGATTTATGGGCAAAGAGGTTGCTAAATTAGCCAAGGACGGCTATCGGGATGCCGAGCTTGTGGCAGGTGTTGATATCGTGGCAAGCGGGAGCGAGGACGTACCCTGCGCCACCTCTTTTGCGGATGCGTGTAAGGATGTTGACTGTGTGGTTGACTTTTCGCATCACGCCAACACCGAGGCGCTGTTATCTTTTGCCTGCGCCAATAAACTGCCCGTTGTCCTTGCTACCACGGGTCAAACCCCTGACGAAAAAGCCTTGATTTATAAGGCATCGCAGGAGATTCCCGTTTTTTATGCCGCAAACTATTCGATGGGCGTAGCCTTGTTAATCGAGATGGCGGCAAAAACGGCAAAGGCCATGCCCGATGCCCAAATTGAAATTATTGAGCATCATCACGACCGTAAGCTTGACGCCCCTTCGGGCACGGCCTTGGCGATTGCTGATGCCATTTGTCAGGTGCGTGATGAGGCGCAGGTGATTTGCGGCCGTCAGGGCAAACGCACCCAAAATGAGATCGGTATTCACAGTGTGCGCATGGGCAATATCGTGGGTATCCACGAGGTGCTGATCGGCACCAAAAATCAGTGTATTACCTTAAAGCACGAGGCATATAACAGAGCCTTGTTTGCCGAGGGCGCCTTGGCTGCGGCACAGTTTTTGTGCGGTAAGGGTGCCGGTCTTTACGATATGAAGAGTATGATCGGAGAGTAATATGAGAATCGCCGTTTACGGATATGGAAATTTAGGCAAGGGCATTGAATGTGCCGTCTCTCAAAATGATGATATGCGCTTGGTGGGTATCTTTACCCGCCGTGATCCCTCGCAGATTACTACGCTCACAGGCGTACCTGTTTACGAGGCAAGCAAAGTAGCGGAATTTGCCGAGGAGATCGACGTGCTTATCTTGTGCGGCGGCAGTGCTACCGATCTTCCCGAGATGACGCCGGCGCTTGCTGAGAAATATAACGTCGTGGATAGCTTTGATACCCACGCTAAGATTCCTGCGCATTTTGCTAAGGTTGACGCCGCTGCTAAGGCGGGCGGCAACGTGGCACTGATTGCGGGAGGCTGGGATCCCGGTTTGTTCTCGATTGCAAGAGTTTATGCCTCGGCCATTTTACCGCAGGGCAGTGATTATACCTTTTGGGGTAAGGGCGTAAGCCAGGGGCATTCGGATGCGATTCGCCGTATTGAGGGCGTTGCCGATGCCAGACAGTACACCGTTCCGATAGAAAAAGCGCTGGAAATGGTGCGAAACGGTGAAGAACCGACCCTAAATGTGCGCGAAAAACACACCAGAGAGTGCTATGTTGTGGCAAAAGAGGGGGCAAATTTGGCCGAAATCGAGCGAAAAATCAAAGAAATGCCCCATTATTTTGCTGATTATGATACAACGGTTACCTTCCTTTCGCAGGAAGAGTTAAACGAAAAGCATCAAGGACTGCCTCACGGTGGCTCGGTCATTCGTACGGGGCATACGGGGCTTGACGGTCAGAACAGTCATTGTATCGAATATCGCCTTTCGCTTGATTCCAACCCCGAATTTACGGCAAGTGTCTTGCTTGCCTGCGCCCGTGCGGTGTATCGCAAGTCTTGTAAGGGCGAGAGCGGTTGTGTAACGGTGTTTGATTTGGCGCCTTCGGAAATGTCGCCCCTTAGCGCTGAGCAGTTGCGGGAGAAAATGCTATGATTTATGACAATCTTTCGGTACAGAATGGGCGGTTGTTTGTGGCAGGTCAGGACACGGTAGAACTTGCCAAACAGTATGGTACCCCGCTGTATCTGATGGATGAAGATCGCATCCGTCAGCGTTGCCGTCAGTATTTGACGGCGGTAAGAGAAGCCTTTGGTGAACAGGCGATGGTGTTTTATGCTTCAAAAGCGGCTTCTTACAAGAGAATTTATGAGATTATGAAGGAAGAGGGCATGGGAATCGACGTGGTATCCCCCGGCGAGATCCACACGGCTGACAAGGCCGGCTTTGATTTATCTGGTGCCGTTTTCCATTCCAATAATAAATCGGATGCCGATATTACCTATGCCATGCAAAAAGGCATCGGCTATTTCGTTGTGGATAACGAAGAAGAGCTTTACGCCATTGACCGCTTGGCAAACGGTAAGCAAAAGGTGCTGATCCGTTTAACCCCCGGCATCGATCCTCATACCTATGAGGCGGTGGCGACGGGCAAGGTGGATTCCAAATTCGGCTTTGCCATTGCAACGGGTCAGGCGGATGATATTGTTCAAAAGGCGCTTGCCTGTTCGCATATTGATTTATGCGGTTTTCATTGCCACGTTGGCTCTCAGGTTTTTGACGCTGATGTCTTTATTAAGAGTGCCGACGTAATGCTTCGCTTTATGGCTCACGCAAAGAAAGAATACGGCTTTGAGACTTCCTTTTTGGACTTGGGCGGCGGTTTTGGTATTCCCTACACTGAGGGGCAAGACAGCATCGATTTAATGGCTACCATCAAGGAAATTGCCGATTACGTAACCGATACCTGCCGAGAGCTCAGCCTTACGATGCCAATGGTGGCGTTTGAGCCGGGACGCAGTATCGTCGCCGATTCGGGTGTAACGCTGTACACGGTTGGCTCTTGTAAGGCCATTCCGGGATATGTAACCTATCTGTCGGTAGACGGCGGTATGACCGATAACGTGCGCCACGCTATGTATGGCTCGGCGTACACGCTACTGCCTGCCAATAAAATGGACGAGTCTCGCACGATGACAGTAACGGTTGCGGGTCGCTGTTGCGAAAGCGGAGATATTCTGCAAAGGGATGTTTTGATGCCCGAAACGATGCAAAGAGGAGATCTGGTGGCTTGTCTGACAACGGGCGCCTATCATTACTCGATGGCGTCAAACTATAACCGTATTCCCCGTCCGCCCGTTGTGATGCTTTCTAACGGCGAGAGTTTTGTGGCAGTGCGCCGTGAGACCTTTGATGATCTAACCGATCTTGACCAATAAAAAATCGCTCCCTTTTCGGGAGCGATTTTTTTATTCAAATAAGGGAGTTGACAAATAGCGGTCGCCCGTATCGGGCAGGAGTACGACGATGGTTTTGTCGGCGTTTTCGGGTTGTTGGGCAAGGGTTATTGCCGCATGGGCGGCAGCGCCGGAAGAGATGCCCACCAAAACTCCTTCTTTTTGCCCTAAAAGGCGGGCGGCTTGATAGGCCTGCTCTTCGGTAACGGTCATGACTTGATCGATCACCGATTGGTCAAGCAGAGAGGGAATAAAGTTGGCGCCGATGCCTTGCAAACCATGGCTTCCTGCTTTGCCCTGTGAGAGCAGGGGCGAGGCGGTAGGCTCTACCGCCACAATAGTAACGGCGGGGTTTTTCTCTTTGAGATAGCGTCCGATACCGCTGATGGTACCGCCTGTGCCCACGCCGGCTACGAAGATATCAATCTTGCCTTCGGTGTCTTGCCAAATTTCAGGGGCGGTGGTGCAGTAATGCGCTTTGGCGTTGGCGGGGTTATTAAACTGATCGGGAATAAAGGAATGGGGAATCGACGTTGCCAATTCCTCCGCCTTATCAATTGCACCTTTCATACCCAGCGCTCCGTCGGTGAGCACCAATTCGGCGCCGTAGGCCTTCATTAAGGCTCGGCGTTCTTGCGACATACTGTCGGGCATAACGATAATCGTGCGATAGCCTTTCATGGCGGCGCAGGCGGCAAGCCCGATACCCGTATTTCCGCTCGTCGGCTCGATGATGACCGAATCGGGCGTAAGCAATCCTCTTTCTTCGGCATCCTCAATCATATAAAGAGCGGCACGGTCCTTTACCGACCCTGCGGGATTGAAATATTCAAGCTTTGCCAAAAGCCGTGCAGACAGGGATTTTTCGGCTTTGATGCGGTGTAGTTCAAGCAGGGGTGTATTGCCGATCAATTGTTGAAAATCAGAATAAATCATAGCTTCCTCATGTGGTGTGGCTTAACAGATAGTCGCACCATATAGCATAATTTTTTGTGTAGAGATGAACGCCGTCGCTGGCGATGCCGTCGGGCATGCGCCCGTTTTTATCAGCAAAGGCGTGGTAGGTATCCACAAGGTGAATTCCCTTATCTTCCGCTAAGGCATAGAGTGCCGCATTGGCGGCCTGAATATTCTTCACCGAAAAGACTCGCTCCGACCACGTTTTTTCGGGTACAACCGGCAAAATGGTTTGCAGATAGATCTCGGCGGAGGGTTGATAGTTGCGTACGGTATCGATGATGCGCCCCATCGTCTTGGCATAGGTGGCGGGCGGAGTGCCCATTTCGTTGATGCCAAGCATAATATACACACGCTCAAACGAACGGGACGAGAGTAAATTCAATAGGTTGGCGTTGGAAGCCGTACCTGCCGCCGTAGCGCTGGTGGCGCAAAAATAAGTGGCGTTTTTCAGTGTGCCGAACATTTCAAGACCATTAGTGAGCGAGTCGCCGATAAAAAGCGCTTTATCAAAATAGGACTTCGCTTTCGGCTCGGTATAGGGTACTTCCACTAAGGTGATGGGGGTGCACTCATCAAGCTTGCGCAACGCCATCGGCTCGGTGTGAGGGCATTGTGCCAACTCTTCCTCGCTTAGGGGAGTAAAGAGGGGCTCTTCTTTTTTTTGAAAAACGGGATTAAGGGCAAAAATCAGTACCGCGACCCCGATGGAACATAGCAGGATTAGTAGCAGTGCTTTGAATTTCATTGTAAACACCTCGGCGTTATCATACCACGAACTGAATAAAAAAACAAGGAAAGATTGATTTTCGCCCTTTCTTTTTCGAAATAATTGTGATAATATGGAAGTAATAAGAAAAAGGAGGGCTTAACATGAAGGTATTAGTGGCCGGCGGAGCCGGATATATCGGTACTCATACCTGCGTAGCCTTGGCAAATAACGGTTTTGATATCGTATGTGCTGACAATCTCAGCAACAGTAAAAAGATGGCGGTTGACCGTACTCGTGTCGTAGCCGGTCAAAATTTTGAATTTATTGAAGCGGATTTTTGCGATCCCAAACAAAGCGATGCGGTTTTCGAGGGGCGGGATATTGATGCTGTCATTTATTTTGCCGCCTTTAAGGCGGTAGGCGAGAGCGTTGCCAAGCCTTTGAAATACTATGCAAACAACCTGATCGGCATGATGAATATCATCGCTTCTATGAATAAGTACGGCGTACATAACTTTGTATTCAGTTCCAGTGCCACCGTTTACGGCGCAAACAATCCGATGCCTGCCAAGGAAGAGTATCCGACTTCGGCAACCAACCCTTACGGCTGGACGAAGGTTATGACTGAGCAGATCGTTGGTGATATCTGCAAGGCTGACCCGAATTTTAATGCCGTAATCTTGCGCTATTTTAATCCCATCGGCTCTCATGAATCGGGCGATATCGGTGAAGATTCGGGTGATGCGCCCAACAACCTGTTGCCCTTGCTCTTGCAGGTAGCGGACGGCACCCGTAAAGAGTTGATGGTCTTTGGTGATGATTACGATACCCACGACGGTACGGGCGTTCGTGATTATATCCACGTAATGGATCTGGCGGAAGGGCATGTTGCCGCCCTGCGCCGTTTCGAGCAAAACAGAGGCTTGGAAGTCTTTAATCTTGGCACCGGCGTTGGTTATTCGGTACTTGATATTATCCGTTCCTTTGAGAAGGCAACGGGGGTAAAAGTGCCTTATCGCATCACCGATCGCCGTCCCGGCGACGTGGCGGTGTGCTTGGCGGATCCCACCAATGCCAATCAGGTTTTGGGCTGGAAAGCCAAACGAAATCTTGACGATATGTGCGTTGACGCCTGGCGTTGGCAGCAGAAAAATCCGAACGGATACGTCGAATAAAACAATACTGAAAATGAGCTCACAGCGAGGCTGTGGGCTCTTTTTTTATGTCGAAAAGGGGCTAAATTGTAAACAATTTGTTAATTTTTGAAATATTAGAGAAAAGGTATTGCTTTTTATTATAGATATGCTATAATGTGGATACAAGTACCGCAGAGTGGTAACTCAGTGGGAAAAAGTGGTTGATTTCAGCCTTAAAAACGCCGAGAAAGGAGGAAGCGCAGATGCTGACAGGTACGTTTCGGCACACAATGGATACCAAAGGCCGTTTGATCATTCCTGCGAGATTTCGCGAGGATTTAGGCGAAAGTTTTATGATCACCAAGGGCTTGGATGAATGTTTGGCGCTTTACTCCATGAAAGAGTGGAAGGCGTTGGAGGAGAAGATTGCGGCGTTGCCGATGGCGGCATCCCGTCAGATCACCCGATACATTTTCGGCAGTGCCTTTCCTCTGGAACTTGACGGAAACGGGCGTGTAGTTATCCCGCCTGAGCTTCGTAAGTTTGCCGGTCTTGGCAAGGACGTTGTTATTTTAGGTGTATCCGGCCGTGCCGAGATTTGGGATTCTGTTAAGTGGGAAAACAGCGAGGATGCTTCTCCTTCCGAAAGTGTTACCAATATGATGATCGAGCTGGGTCTGTAAGATGGACTTTGAACATATTCCGGTTTTATTGCAAGAATGTATGGATGGCTTGGCCATTAAGCCCGACGGTGTGTACGTTGATTGCACGGCAGGCGGCGGAGGTCATTCCTCGGCGATTGCGAGTCGCCTCACAACGGGTCGGCTGATCAGTATCGACCGAGACGAGCAGGCGGTTGCCGTTTGCAAGGAGCGGTTGGCTCCGTACGGTGATCGGGTATGCGTTGTTCGTTCGGCATTTTCGCAGATTGAAAACGTCTTGCGTGAGCAGGGAATAGAGACTGTTGACGGTATTTTGATGGATCTCGGTGTTTCCTCGCATCAGATCGATACCCCCGAACGTGGATTTTCCTTCCGCAGTGACGCGGCGCTGGACATGAGAATGGATCAGGATTCGCCGCTCACTGCGCAAGTTCTTATCAATACCTATGACGAAGCTGAGATCGCCGATATTTTATGGAGATACGGCGAGGAGCGGTATTCCCGACAGATAGCACGAAAGATCGTGCAGAGCCGTCCGATCAACACGACGGGACAGCTGGTTGACGTTATCAAGTCGGCGATGCCGGCATCGGCAAGAAGGGAAGACCAACATCCCGCAAAACGCTCCTTTCAAGCCCTTCGCATAGCCGTCAATAATGAATTGGGTGAGCTTGAAGAGGTGCTTAACCGCTTACCGTCGCTGTTGAGTGACGGAGGACGGGCCGTTATCATCACCTTTCATTCCTTGGAAGACCGTATGGTTAAGAATGCTTTTCGAGAGCATAGTACGGGCTGTACCTGCCCTCCCGAATTTCCCGTTTGCGTGTGTGGACATACTGCACAGATGAAAATAATCAATAAAAAACCGATCGTAGCCGACGAGGCTCAGCTTGAAAATAACCGTCGAGCCGCCTGCGCTAAGCTACGTATCGCTGAAAGGATAAACCAATGAAGAAAACCGGCATCATCAAAAGAATGAAAAAACAACTGAAAATCAAAAAAGTATCGGCGCTGATGATGGCAACGGTTCTGTTATTGGTTGGATTGATCTGCTATCAGATTTATTGCAACGCTCAGTACAATGAGCTGTCCAGCCGTGCCAATACCTTAAAGAGCGAGTATGAGCATCTGGTGAATGAGAACATTCAGCTTAACGTAAAAATTGATGCTATGGCTGATCTGAATAACATTGAGCAGATCGCACGTGATATGGGTATGAGCAAGATTCAGCAGCATCAGATCCAGTACGTTGATCTGGGTAGCGAGGATCGCACCGAAATCATTGCGGTAGACGACGGCTTCGGCGGTATTTTCCGTAACTTTTCTATGATTTGGGAATATTTAGGCTGATTTAGGTCTACAAATGTACTGTGTCCTGTTGTGCAACGGATAGGGATATGTAGGGCCGCTGTTGGTTGCAACAGCGGCTTTTCTATTGGAGGAAATAATAGGTGGAGAAGCAAACGATACAAAAAATCAATAAGCGTATGCTGGGTGTTCTGCTTGCTATCGTTATCTTGTTTGTTACGATTGCAGGACGGTTTTTTATCATTCAGATTATTCAGGGTGAGGATTACCAGAATACGGCTATCAGTCAGCAGACTCGTGAATTAACGGTGGCGGCACGCCGCGGCACCATTTACGACTGCAACGGCAAAGCCTTGGCCGTTTCGGCAACGGCTTATAAGATCGTGCTTTCTCCCGCTACGACCGATGATGACAAAGGCGAGCTTATTTTGGAAAAATTACCGGTACTGCTTGATATTGAGAGCTCGGTAGTGGAAAAGGCGCTTGCTAAGAAAAACACCTATTACTATGTGGTTGCCCGTCGAGTTGAGCAGAATATTGCCGACGACGTGCGTGCCTTTATCAAAGAAAACCGCTTGGGCGGTTGCATCTCTATCGTAGAAGACCCCAAGCGTTATTACCCCTATAACGATTTCGCCTGCCACGTACTTGGCTTTGTCGGTGCCGACAATCAGGGCTTGGCCGGGCTGGAAGTTATGTATGAGAGCTATTTGAAGGGGACAGACGGCAAGATCGTTTTGGCAACCGATGCGGTTGGTAACGATATGTCCCTTACCGATTACGAAAAATACATAGAGGCGGTAGACGGCTACGACCTGCATACCACCATCGACGAGACGATCCAGCATTATTTAGAAAAGCATCTCAAAGAGGCCTATACCGAGCGTAAGCTCAGCGGTTATGCCGGCGGGATTATTATGGATGTGGAAACGGGCGGTATTTTGGCGATGTCGGTCGTCGACGGCTTTGATCTAAACGATCCCTTTACCATTACCGATCCCGAGGTATTGGCAGAGTTTGAAACCTTATCGGGCGAGGAATATAATGCGGCTCGTTCGGAAGCGCTTAACAGTATGTGGCGTAACGTGCTCATCAGCGACTCTTACGAGCCCGGCTCCACCTTTAAGACCATTACGAGTGCGGTAGCCGTTGAGGAAAACGTCATTGATGATTCCACTACCTTCTACTGCCCCGGCTATAAAATTGTTGCCGGTACGCTGATTCACTGCGCTAACCATAACGGCCACGGCAGTGAAACCTTCCAGAAGGCGATGAATAACTCCTGCAACCCCGCCTATATGGACATCGGCGAAAAGATCGGTGCCGATACGTTGTATGAGTACATTACCGGCTTTGGATTTCGTGAATATACCAATATCGACCTTCCCGGTGAAGGCCTTGGTGTATTGCACTCCCTTTCCTCTTTGCGTGGTCCGGTACAGTTAGCCACCACTTCTTTCGGTCAGACCTTTAAGATCACCCCCATTCAGTTAATTACGGCTGTTTCTGCCCTGGCAAACGACGGTAAAATGATGCAACCCTACGTCGTAAGCTCGATTACCGACCAAGACGGCAACGTGGTAGAGTCTATGGAGCCGACGGTGGTGAAGCAGGTCGTATCGGAAAGCACGGCGGATAAGATCGTTTCGATGATGGAGAAGGTCGTATCGGAAGGCGGCGGCGGTAACGCCTATGCCAAGGGCTTCCGTGTATGCGGTAAGTCGGGCACCTCGCAGAAGATCGACCAGAAAAATGAAGACGGTACCTACGACCATACCGCTTCCTTTATTGCTTTCGCCCCTGCCGATGATCCGCAGGTTGCGATGCTGATTATTTTGGATGAACCCCAGACGACTCCCATCTACGGCAGTTATATTGCCGCACCTATCGTCAGTGAACTGATGGAAGAGGTACTGACCTATATGGAGGTTTCGCCTCAGTACACCGAAGACGAACTGAGCAAGCAGGATATTGCCGTACCGATGGTTACGGGCGTAAACAGCAATACCGCCAAAGCCACCATCACCCGTACGGGACTGAAAGTACGTGTCATCGGCGGTGCAGGCGAGGTTGAAAAGCAGGTTCCTGCCGCAGGCCAAAGCTTGCCCTATAACGGAACGGTCTTGCTCTATACCAACGGCTCAACCCCCGCTACCAATTTGGTGGTGCCCAATCTGATTGGGCAAACGGCCACCTATTGTAATACCGAACTAACCAACCGAGGACTGAATATCCGTATCCGAGGCAACGACGTGTATGCTTCGGGCGTGCAGGCCGTATCGCAAAGCCCCGCTGCGGGCACGATCGTGTCGGCGGGTACGGTTATTGAGGTTGAATTCAGAAATAAAGCTACGGCAGATGACTAAACTCAATATCACGGAGTATGCCCGTGAAACTTTCTCAACTGCTTTTATCGGCAGGCATATCCTATAACGGCGCTGATCGAGAGATCTTATCGGTTACAAGCGATATAGGCAGGGTCTGCAAAGGAAGTTTATATGTTTGCCATCACAAAAACAGTGAGCTGATCACACGGGCAAAGGCTGAGGGCGCCGTTTGCGCCGCGGCGATGGAGGGTGCCGATATTGTTTGCGACAACCCCCGCCGTCTGCTTGCCTTTTGTATGGCGGCCTTTTGCGGTAATCCGCAAAACAAACTCCGTGTCATCGGGGTAACGGGCACCAACGGAAAAACCACCGTAACGTCTTTACTCACGCATATATTGCAGAGGTCGGGTCGACGCTGTAAGCTGATCGGTACCAACAACTGTGGCGGCTACACGACACCCATTCCCGAGATCCTTTATCCTGCCATGGCACAGGCGGTGAGGGAAGGATGTCAGGACTTTATTATGGAAGTTTCCTCCCATTCGCTCGATCAAAGCCGTGTGGCCCCGATTATCTTTGACTGTGCCGTGTTCACTAATTTAACCCGAGACCATCTTGATTACCACCTTACCTTTGACGCCTATTCAAAGGCAAAGCAAAAACTCTTTACTCAGTGCAAAACCGCCGTCATTAACGCCGACAGTCCTTATGCTGAGCAAATGGCGAGCGTTTGTCCTCATTATTGTACCTACGGCATACACGAGGGAGAGCATCGTATCAAAAATTTACGTTGCGATATAAGCGGAGTGCACTATCGCTTAGATGATATGGATATTACCTTTGGCGTGCCGGGGCAGTTTTCGGCGTATAACAGCGCTTGTGCCCTTCTTTCAGCACGGCAACTCGGCGTTAGCAAGGAAGCGGTTGTCAGTGCCGTACAAAGTTTTGCAGGCGTTGACGGACGAATGGAAATCCTCGATACAAAAACCGATTTTTGTGTTATAATAGATTATGCCCATACCCCCGACGGACTTAAAAACGTCTTGCAGTCCCTAAACGAGATAAAAAAAGGACGGCTTATCGTCGTCTTTGGTGCAGGCGGTCAGCGGGATCGGGGCAAACGTGCGCAGATGTTCGACGTTTGCGCCAAGACGGCGGATTACGTGGTGATTACCTCCGATAATCCTCGCAAGGAAAACCCCTTTGTTATTATTAAAGATATTTTATCAGGCCTTAACGGCTATACGACCCCCTTTGCCGTGCTGGAAAACCGCCGTGCGGCAACCGAGTTTGCCTTGGGTGAAGCCAAGGCAGGCGATATCGTCTTATTGGCGGGGAAGGGGCACGAACGCTATCAGCAGATAGGCGAGCGGTGTGTTCCCTATGATGAGCGAATGGTCGTTTCGGAAATTCTTACAAGGAGATAATAAATGAAGGTAACGGCACAACAAATCGCACAGTGGTGCGGCGGAAGATTGCTTTGCGGCGACGGGGAAACGGTCGTTACCTCAGTTTGTCTTGATTCCCGTCAGGTAACGCAGGGAAGCCTGTTTGTCGCCTTGAAAGGTGAGCGGGTAGACGGACACGATTATATCGAAAAAGCCATCGAGTCGGGTGCCGTTTGCATTATCTCCGAGCAGGAAAAATATAGCGATACCGCCTGCGTTATTATGGTGGAAAACTCCTTGCATGCGCTTCAAGAAGCGGCGCGCGGTTATCGTAAAATGTTTACTATTCACAGTGTTGCCGTAACGGGAAGTGTGGGCAAAACCACAACCAAGGAATTTTTATACGCCGTCCTTTCTTCGGCCTATCCTACCCTGAAAACCCGTGGCAACTTAAACAGCGAGTCGGGTATGCCCTTAATGGCGTTTGAACTGACCGAGGAGCATCAAGCCGCTGTCTTTGAAATGGGAATGAATCGCAAGGGCGAGATTGCCGAACTTACTAAGGTAGGCCGCCCCGATGTAGCGGTGATTACCAATATCGGCGTATCCCATATCGAATATCTCGGCTCTCGGCATAATATTTTGTATGCCAAGCTCGAAATTGAGCGTGGCTTACCCAAAAACGGCGTGATGATCTTAAACGGCGACGATGAATTGCTATGGAGTGTTGCGGGAAAACTGAAACATAAAACCGTGTATTTTGCCATTGATAATAAAAAAGCACTCTACCGTGCCGAGAATATTACCCGAGGCAACGGCTTTACCGAATTTGATGCCGTAACTCCCGCAGGCACTATGCGTGCCCGCATCAACACGATCGGTCGCCATAACGTGCTCAATGCGATGGCTGCGGTAACGGTGGGTCTTTATAGTGGCATTTCGCTGGAACAGAGCGTTCGTGCTCTGCTTTCGTTTGAGAATGCGGCAATGCGCCAAAATATCTATGAATATAACGGGCTGACGATTTATGAAGATTGCTATAACGCCAGTCCCGATTCCATGAAAGCCGCCTTTTCTCTCCTTTCTCAGTATGAGGGGCGTCGCATAGCGGTAATTGCCGATATGTTGGAGCTCGGTAAATTTGCCGAGTCGATGCATCTTGCGGTGGGTGGCTATGCCGCCAATGCCTGTGATGTGTTGATTTGTTATGGACAGCAATCGCCCGCTTATAAAAAGGGTGCCATAGAAGCAGGGATGGATGAGTGGAATATCCATCTGGCAGAAGATGCTCAGGAAGCATCGAATATCTTACTTAGCCTTGTTAAAAAAGGCGATGCGGTACTCTTTAAGGGCAGTCGCAGTCTGCATACCGAAAAAGTTTTGGATATACTGAAAGAGGAGTGGAAATAATGGAAATTTGGAATTTGATTTTATCGGCGGCCATCGCTTTTGCCGTTACGGCAGGACTGGGTCCTTTCCTTATCCCCGCTCTTCGCAAATTGAAGTTCGGCCAGAGCATTTTAGAGGAAGGTCCCTCGTGGCATAAAAGTAAGCAGGGAACACCTACGATGGGCGGTATCCTTTTTATTGTGGGCATTGTTCTCGCCTTTGGTATTTGCGGATTTCGTTATTACACCACGGGCGACAGTAAAGCCCTCGCCGCCCTTGTTTTGGCGTTAGCTTATGGGCTTATCGGCTTTTGCGATGACTTTATTAAGGTAAAGCTTAAACGTAATTTGGGTCTTACCGCTTGGCAAAAAATTATTTTGCAGGTATTGGCGGCGGCAGGCTTTTTGGCGTTTATGGCATTTCAAAATCAGTTAAGCACCAGCATCCTCATTCCTTTTACCGATATTACCGTTGATTTGGGTGTGGCCTATTATATTTTGGCACTCGGCCTTATTGTGGGTATGGTCAATGCCGCTAATTTGACCGACGGTATCGACGGGCTCGACGCTTCGGTTACCGTGCCCATTGCCGCCTTCTTTATGGTGGCAGGTATCCGTGTGGCGGGTACTGAGAATGCTACCTCGATTTTGTCGGCGGCGCTGATTGGCGGTATGCTCGGCTTTTTGGTGCACAACTTTAACCCCGCCAA
>JAZOCX010000021.1:0-1872 GCA_045596725.1 Eubacteriales bacterium | reverse complement strand
CGCAAGGGAACACAGAGAGTAAAAGCCGACCGTCTGGGCGAATCAGTGCTGCTGATTTGCCCATTTTTTTACCCATAGGAGGCCCTTTATGGAGCATAACAATTGGAACGGATTTGTAGCCGGAGAATGGCAAAACGGTATTAACGTGCGGGATTTTATCCAGCGCAACTATAAAGCGTATGACGGTGAGTCGGATTTTCTGTCCGGCGCCACCGAGCGCACCCGTAATTTGATGAAAAAGATCGAGTCGCTGTTTTTATTGGAGCGTCAGTACGGCGGTGTGCTCGATATTGATACCTCTACCGTTTCCAGCCTTGTCGGTTATTCGGCAGGCTATGTGGATAAAGATAACGAGATCATCGTTGGATTGCAGACCAATCGCCCCTTAAAGCGTGGCGTAAACCCCTTTGGCGGTATCCGTATGGCAAGACAGGCCTGCGAAGCCTACGGTTATAAGCTTTCGGATAAAATCGAGGAAGAATTCCGTTATCGCACCACGCATAACGACGGCGTGTTCCGTGCCTATACCGATGAAATGCGCGGTGCACGTAAGTGCCACGTAATTACCGGCCTGCCCGATGCCTACGGCAGAGGCCGTATCATCGGCGACTATCGCCGTGTCGCTCTTTACGGCATGGATCGACTGATCGAAGAAAAGAAGAAAGACAAGAAAAACTTAGAGAACGTTGCCTTCCTTTCCCCTGAGATCCGTTTGCAGGAAGAGGTACAAAAACAGCTCAATCACATGGGCTATCTCAAAGAGATGGCGATGAAATACGGCTATGACATCAGCCAGCCCGCAAAAAACGCCCGCGAGGCCATTCAGTGGACCTATTTTGCCTATTTGGGTGCCATTAAGGAGCAAAACGGTGCGGCTATGTCGCTTGGGCGTGTCAGCACTTTCTTTGACATTTATATTGAGCGTGATATCCAAAACGGCATTCTTACCGAAGAGGGCGCCCAGGAGTTGATCGACGATTTCGTTATGAAACTGCGTTTGGCTCGCCATCTGCGCACCCCCGAATACAACGAACTGTTCGGCGGCGACCCGATGTGGATCACCGAGGCCGTCGGCGGTATGGGTGAGGACGGCCGTACCCTCGTTACCAAGAGCAGCTACCGTATTCTTAACACCCTCTATACGCTCGGCTCCTCGCCCGAGCCGAATCTGACTGTTTTGTGGTCGAACTCCCTGCCGATGCCCTTTAAGAAATTCTGTGCTAAGGTCTCGGCGGATACCGATTCGATTCAGTATGAAAATGACGATTTGATGCGCCCCATCTACGGCGACGATTATGCGATTGCCTGCTGTGTCTCGGCGATGAAGGTCGGTAAGCAGATGCAGTTTTTCGGCGCCCGTTGCAATTTGGCAAAGCTTTTGCTGATTGCCATCAACGGCGGTTACGATACCTCTTCTACTACCCATATCGGTCCGCAGATGCCCGTATTGGCCGGCGATACCCTTGACTTTGACACCGTTATGGAACGGTATCAGATTTATATTGAGTGGCTGTCCCGTCTGTACGTCAATACGATGAACGTTATACATTATATGCACGATAAATACGCCTACGAGCAGTTGCAGATGGCGTTGCACGATACCGACGTGGAGCGTCTGATGGCCTTTGGCATAGCCGGTCTCTCGGTTGTTGCCGACTCGCTTTCGGCGATTAAATACGCCACCGTTACCCCCGTTAAGGACGAGCAGGGGTACATCGTGGGCTTTGATACCAAGGGCGAGTTTCCCAAGTTCGGTAACGATGACGACCGTGTGGATCTGTTGGCAAAGGATATGACGCATCGTGTTATTACCGAGTTGCGGAAGACACCCACCTATCGCCACGCCGTGCATACCCTGTCGGTGCTGACCAT
>JAZOCX010000020.1:0-5496 GCA_045596725.1 Eubacteriales bacterium | reverse complement strand
GATACCGCCAAGGTCAACGGCGATGATGGCTTTGGTATGGGCGGTAACGGCGTCTGCCACTTTATTGTAATCCATTTCAAGGCAATCATCCTGACAATCGACCATCACGATAGTAGCGCCTACGTGGGCAACCACCGAGGCGGTGGCGGTATAGGTATAAGCGGGAACGATGACCTCGTCGCCCACACCGATGCCCAGCAGACGAAGCGTCATCTCGGCGCAGGCCGTTTGCGAGTTTAGGCAAACAGCTTTTTCGGTTCCGCAAAAGTTAGCAACCAGCCGCACCAATTCCTTGGTGCGGGGACCGGTCGTGATCCAGCCGGAGCGAAGCGCGGCAACCACTTCGTTGATTTCGGATTCGGTTATATCGGGCGGAGAAAAGGGTATGTTCATAAACACATCAGCTTTCTTGAAAAATGGTACATTTTGGCACAGATATAGATAGTAACATTATAATATAATATGCCCTTAATGTCAATGAACAAACTGTTACACTGTGCAGGATTAGAGGTGCCCATAAGATAAGTAAAAAATGTTGATTTTTGTACGGTTGCGTGATATGATATAAAAGATAAAGTGTTGGGAGCGATGATATGAATTATAATGAGATCATTTCTTTGGTGTATCAGGCGAGAGAAATTGTTTTTTCTGAGTCGAAACGGTCGCAGGTCAGCCATAAGAACCCCTATGATTTTGTTACGGCGGTGGATACCGGCATCAGTGATTTTCTAAAACAAGAGTTGGGTATCCGTTATCCTGAGGTTGGGTTTATGACCGAGGAAGAGGACGTTCATACCATCACCGACAAGATGTTTATTCTCGACCCCATTGACGGCACGACCAATTTGGTCTATCAATACCAAATGAGCTCCATTTCCTTGGCTTATGCCGAGGGCGGTGCCGTTGTCTTCGGTGTTGTTTTTAATCCCTTTACCAAGGAGATGTTTTTCGGTATCAAGGGTAAGGGTTCGTACCGCATTTCCACCGAGCAGGGCATTGATGCTTTGTTGGCGGTTGGGGTAGAAAATTACAATGAGGCTCCGCTTTGTTGCAGTAAGCGTCCTCTGAATTTGGCGATTGTTGAATTCGGCGCCAGCGTTTCGCATAAAGAAATGTCGAAGGAAACCTTTGAGAGAGCCGAGCGTGTTTTCTCGCATTGCCTCGATTTACGGCGTATTTGTTCGTCGGCTATTTCGGTTTGCTATATAGCGGCGGGTCGGCTTGACGGCTATTTTGAAAAGGTGATCAAGCCTTGGGATTATGCCGCAGCAACCTTGATTTTGTCCGAGGCGGGCGGTAGATGTTCTACTTGGCAGGGACAGCCCTTGCCACTGGACCGTGAGGGAACGATCATTTGTTCTAACGGCGTGATCCACGATGAGTTGCTCAGCTTGATCTAAGGGGTGGCGCTATGAAAAAGAAAGTAAAGGCAATTGAAGAAGAAAGACAGCCCCAAAACCATTCGGTGCAAAAGGTGGCGTGGTGTCACGGCGTAGCCTTCGGCTTTTTTGTGGCACTTGAAAAGGTGATGTCCTTCTTTATTTCGCCTCTGCTACCCGAGGGTATCATCAAATTATTGGTTACCATTGCGGTGGACAGTTTGTTATATGCTACCATTTTGAAGTTGGTGCACATGGCGATGGACTGGAAGATCGACCGTTCCAATAAGCAATACGATATTAAAGGCACCTGGTATCACGTACATATTCCGCATATCGGCGGGCAGGTGGATTATTCCCGAACAAGCCTGCGTGGCGGAGAGACGATCATTACCCGAAACCTATACGATTTCATTTTCTTATCGGCCAATAACAGTTGCTCGGTTAAGGGACGGCAGGTCGTTGTGAAAAAAGACGGGCAGACAAGCTGGCAGACGGTGGTTTCGGAGATTTCCGACAGTCCCGATTCGGGCTATGACCTGATCCAAATTTATAAAGCCGATACCCCGACCGTTACCAATATGAAAATTACCGAATGCCCCTGCTGTGGGCAGGCTTATGAAACGCCGATCGAGATCCGCGAGGCCGATTCCAGCCGATTTGGCGTGCATAAATTCCGTGTTGACAGAAGCTCTTATCAAGAAGGGGTGGGTTACACCCGTATTCAGGCGGCCTACTATGATTGTTGGCCTTCCATTAAGTCGGGCGAGTTGTTGCTTTTTAAGAGTGGAGAAGAGCGAGACGACTGTATTCGACAGTATTTCAAAGAGCAGAAAAAGCAAGAAAAAATGAAAGTTAATTCAAGATAATAGGAGAAAAACAATGGAAAAGAAACTGTACAAATCGAGCACGGACAAGAAATTGGCGGGCGTATGCGGCGGTCTTGCTGAGTATTTCAACGTTGATTCTACTTTGGTACGCTTAATTTGTGTGGGCGCTTGTTTGTTTGGCGGCTGCGGCTTATTGGCTTATATCGTTGCGGCTATCATTATGCCAGAGCAGTCGGAAAACTAAAAGAAAGAGAGCCCTCTTATGAGAAAAGCGGCTATTCGTTTTAGCGTCATTATCCCTTGCTACAATGTAACGCCCTACCTTGCCAAATGTTTGGACAGCATTTTTGTTAACGACGTGGCCAAGAGTGAAATTATTTTGGTGGACGATGGTTCTACCGACGATTTTATTCTAACGGTGCAGGACTATTTCGGGCGTCGTCTGAAAGGCGAACGCACCAAGTTCACCTATAAGGGCGCGTCGGTGATCGTTCTTTTGCAGGAGAACGGAGGGGTGTCGGCAGCACGTAATCGCGGCATTGCCGAAAGTTCAAAGGATTATCTGTTGTTTGTCGATCCCGACGATACGGTTGCTTCCAATTGGTTGTCGACCTTGAACGAGCATTTAAAGGAAAACCCTGTGGATTTGTGCGTGTACGGGTTTAGCACTTTTTATGAATCCTTGTCAAACTCCAAGGATAAAAGTTATATCACCTTGCCTTGTCGCAATTATTTCTTTACTGAAAATGAGCAGTCGATTGAGCGGTTGTTGCCGCGCTGGATCGGCATTTCCCTCAGACAGACACGGAGCTGGGCGCAGACGGGCAACGTAACGCCCCGTCGTGAATTCGGTGCGGTGTGGCGCAACGCTTATTGCCGTGATTTTATTGTTGAGCATAATATTTTGTTTGATGAAAAGATCAAGGTCAATGAGGACAGCATCTTTAATGCTAATTGCGCTTTCCATGCTCGGACAGTATCGTCGCTGGATATCAGCTTGTATATGTACGTGGCGCGAATGGAGAGCGCAATGGTTAAACTCTGCCAAGACAGTGAAAGCATGATTAGGAATGCCGTTGCCGTATTAAACGCACGCAAACAGTTGGTTAAAAAGTTGAAAGAAAAGGGTTATGACGCCGATGAATGGGTCTGCGGCTCAACGCTCTTCACTCTTTTTGAATTGATGGGCACGATCAAGAGCAAGACCTATCCCATTTTGCGGGATAACTACATAAAAGATCCGTTCGTTAAGGGCGTTATTAAGGATATGCCCTTTGTCGGCAAGCGTATCTTTGACATCAATTTGTTATTGATGAAATGTCATTTATATCCCGTTGTTTTCCTGATGACCCGCTTGGCGGCCAAGATGGGGATCATTATCTGGAAATAAAGGAGAAACCTATGAAAATATGGCAAAAAATCAAATCCTTTTTTGTCAATCAACCCGTTGATAAAGAAGCCTACGAGCGGGAACGCATCGAGCGTCTTGCGGAGCTGAACGACCCCGATGACGATTTTGGAAACGATGCTGTCTTTTCGGATGAGCAGTTAAAAAAACTGGCACGCCGGTCGGCCAACCGCAGGGATATGCGCACGGCGTATTACATCGTTGTCGGCTTGATTGCGCTCGGTATGGTTATTTGGGGCGGTATCAACGTGCTCGTTACCCCCAAGCCCGACATTGCCGTGCTCATTCAGCAGGATGAGAATATCGGAGAAGAAGAATTTGCGGCGATCCAGCAGTGGGTGGCTCAGGAGACGGGCGACCGCAACGGCGACGGCAAGGTCATCGTTGAGGTAAACAAGCGTCAGCTCCCGTCGGTGAAAACCGAAGAAAACGGCGATACCTATGAAGCGTTGCTCGATGAGCTCACAAGCTTCTTTATTGCCAACAAGCCGGTCTTGATCTTCGGACGCCAAAACTTTATTGATAAAGCATCGGATACCGTTACGGTGGAGCAGAATTGGTTGATGCTTACGCAAACGTCCTTCGGCGAGCGGGAAACGCTTGATGAATATATCCTTACCTATCGCATCATTGATAATGAAAAAGGTCAGATCGTGGCCGATGTTTTCAGCCGGATAGCGTCATAAAAAATTTTTATTTTGTTTATTGAATTTCGCATAAAAATAGGTGTATAATAAAAAAAATTATTTTTAGGAGATGAATTTTATGCGCTTTTACGTTACAGATGACTACGCTCAAATGAGCCGTCGTGCCGCTACGATCATTGCGGCTCAGGTGGCAGGCAAGCCCAACTCGGTACTCGGTCTGGCAACCGGCTCTACTCCTGTCGGCGCTTATCAGAACCTTGTACAGTGGAATAAAGACGGTGTGATCAGCTTTGCTGAGGTTACCAGTGTCAACTTAGACGAGTATATCGGTCTTTCCCCCGAGCACGACCAGAGCTATCGCTATTTTATGCAGGATAATCTCTTTAATCACGTTGACATTAAGCCTGAGAACACTAACGTTCCCAACGGTATGGCTACTGATCCGGAGCAGGCAGCGCTTGATTATGAAAAGATCATCGCCTCTACCGGCGGTGTGGATTTACAGCTCTTGGGTCTTGGTCATAACGGCCATATTGCCTTCAACGAGCCTTGCGATGAGTTCATTATGGATACTCACGTGGTAGAGCTCACCGAGAGCACCATCAACGCCAACGCCCGTTTCTTCGCTTCCGAGGCGGAGGTGCCCCGCAAGGCAATGACGATGGGTATCCGCTCCATTATGAAAGCCAAGAAAATATTGGTTGTCGTATCGGGTGCCGATAAGGCAGATGCCGTATACAACTCCTTTGCCGGTCCTGTAACGCCTCAGGTTCCCGCTTCTATTTTGCAGTTGCATAACGATGTAACGGTTGTCGGCGATAAGGCCGCTATGAGCCGTTTGATTGAAAAAGGATTAGTAAAATAAGGAGAATCACTATGAAAGATCCTGTATTAGTCATTATGGCGGCGGGTATGGGCAGTCGCTTCGGCGGTGCCAAGCAGATTACCCCCGTTGACGAGCAGGGACACATTTTGATCGACTTTTCTCTTTTTGACGCTTACCGTGCGGGCTTTCGTGAACTGGTATTCATCATTAAAGAGGAATCCCGTCAAACCTTTGAAGAGAGTATCGGCAAGCGCATGGAAAAATATTTTCGTGTACGCTACGTGTATCAGGACATTAACCGCTTACCCGAAGGCATCAGCGTACCCGAGGGTCGAGTAAAGCCGTGGGGAACGGGTCATGCCGTTGCCTGCTGTCAGGACGTGGTGGACGGCCCCTTCGCCGTCAT
>JAZOCX010000019.1:0-1825 GCA_045596725.1 Eubacteriales bacterium | reverse complement strand
CTATAGCTGCCATATAGTTTTCAATATTGTGTTGCCCCGGCAGGCGAATATCCGAGGCTTTCAGTACCTCTCGCTCACCGCTTCCATCGACGTAACAGATCATACCGTCACGGCAATAGACACAACATCCCTCAGTTTTCTCCCAGTTAAAGGCTACACGGGTACTCGGAGCGTCTGCGATTAACTGCTTAGTGGCGCCGTTACCGCTGTTGTATACCAAACGGTCGTTAGGGGTTTGATGTAAGAAAATATTGGCTTTCGCATTGATATATTCAGCGAAATCAGTATGATAATCCAAGTGGTTGGGGGAGAGATTGGTGATGACAGCCACGTCGGGCGAGTGCTTCATATCGTGCAGTTGAAAGCTTGAAAGTTCAACAACGGCAAGGTCAGAGCAGGCGATCTGATGAATGGACGGCAAAAGAGGTTTGCCGATATTGCCACCCTTATGGCACTTAAAGCCTTGGCGGGTCAACATTTCGCAGATCAGTGTGGTGGTAGTGGTCTTGCCATCCGAGCCCGTAACGGCAAATATGGGGCAGGGGCACAGTCGGAAAAACAGCTCCATTTCGCTCGTGATCTCGGCGCCTCGTTCCTTGGCTTTTACCAGCGCAGGGTTATCGTAGCGCATACCGGGTGTGCGCAAAATAATATCGTCTTCAATATCGTCTAAGTAATTGTCGCCCAAAACCATCTTTACGCCAAGTTCGCAAAATTGAGCCATAACCTCATCATTGACGGGATGGGGGTTGCGGTCGCGCGCCGTAACAAATGCGCCGAGAGAGGCAAATTGTTTGATAACGGGGGTATTAGAAACACCGATGCCGATAATGGAAATGCTCTTGCCGCAAACGTATTCTTTTAAGCGTTCCAAAGCAACTGACATAAAGGAAACTCCTTTTTACTGTTCTAATGTTATATTATACTGCAACTCCCCATAATTTTCAATCTTGAAAAACAAATTAATTTGTATTACAATATGAGAGATGCATGTCGGACAGTTGCGGTGCACGATCTGAAAAGATGTGCGCTGAGGAAAGTCCGGGCTTCACAGGGCAAGGATAACGGATAACGTCCGCCGAGGGTAACCTTAGGGAAAGTGCAACAGAAAACAAACCGCCCGCAAGGGTAAGGATGAAACGGCGAGGTAAGAGCTCACCAATATTCCGGAGACGGAATAGTTTTGTAAACCCTATCCGAAGCAACACCGTATATGGAGCATACGATTGGCCCGATCGCTCCGAGGGTGGCTTGAGGTGCTTAGCAATAAGTATCTCAGATAGATAACTGTCGATAACAGAACCCGACTTATAGGCATGCATTATAAAAACGGAGTGCGATGGCACTCCGTTTTTTTGTTAATTTCATTGACACCAAAGGGATTTTGTGCCATACTAAAATTACCATACAAAAGGATGTGATTGTGTGAAAATAAATCAACACGATTATTTCGACGTATACTATCAGCCGGGCGAAAGCCCCGTATTTTGCTATCGCAGCGGGCTGATGGTTTATGAGGAAAAATTGCAGGACGGTGCTTTGCTTTCTGCGGGGTATAATGCCTCAGGCTATCCGCTTAACGTGCTTCCCAATATTCCCAGCCGCTTGTCGCCCGCGCGTTTTCGTGAGCCGTTTGCCTTTAATCTGGAAATAAACGGCTGTTGTATTGATTATGATCTGAGTTTTATCGATTTTACCGTAGATAAAAAAGAAGATCATCTTCACGCCACTTTAACGCTTGACAGCAATCTTGTTCCCGTGCGTTTGCAGATACATACCATCCTTGACGGAACACAGATGTTTACTCGCTATATTACGATGGAAA
>JAZOCX010000018.1:0-4588 GCA_045596725.1 Eubacteriales bacterium | reverse complement strand
AAGGTATTGTTTTCATCGTCCGTAATGGTGTAATTGACACGGGTTGCCCCTACGGCATTACTGCCGGTCGAGCAACCGGCAACGATGCCGATGACCATGACGGCGCACAGGATCAGGCAAATTACTCTTTTCATTTTTCCTCTCCCCGCCGTTTGGACTTATTCTTGAGAAGGATGACTGCCAAGACGGCAAGGATGCCCACAAAGTCAACGGCACCTACGCCCAAGGCAATCCACGTAATCTTCTCGTTTCCGCCCTGATGAATGACCGAAACCTTATCGCCGCTCAACTCATCGGTAATAAAGGTGTTGTTATCGGTATTGGCCTGTGTGTCATCCGCCGGCTTTTCGGCATTGGGATCGTCCATATTGTCTATGTCGCTATTATCGGTGCCGATATAGGTATAATCTTCTTCGATTGCGAAATAGCAACCATCCAAGGCGTTGGAGCCGCCGTAATGAGAGGCCAGACGCAGACCGGTTTCACGGCTCTTGATATTATATACCGTACCGTCACCTCGGGCATTTACACCTTCGGGGAAAAGCTCCTCGATACAGAACATGACGGTGCAATCTCTATAGAACGCAAACTCGCCGGTTTTGGACATCATTTTTCTGCCATAACCATCTTCGGTGGTAAGCAGAATGGTTCTGCCGTCAACAACAGAAAAATCAAAGTTATAAAACTGTTTGGGAGCACCGTCTACATACAACAGAGAGCCGTTGGCATCCAATACACGGACACCGACGAAAGGGTTTCTGCCCTCAATGATAATATCTTCGGAAAATTCAATCATAAGAGCACCCTCACTGATTCGGGTTACCTTTTCTACGGTAGGGCCACTGGCCGCACTTACTGAAAACGAGCAACACGACAACATGAGTACAAGCACCACAAAAAGTATAAATTTCTTTTTCATTCTTCATTATCTCCTATTCTTACTCGTCTTTTTTCTTGGGAAGAATTGATACAAGAACCGCCACAACACCAATAAACACAGCAGATCCCAACCCTAAGGCTACCCACGGAAGCATGGAGGTGATATCGGTATGTGCCGCCATTTGAATGAGAGCCGAGGACGGACCACCCGCAGTGGGGATCACCTTGTTTTCTTCCTTTGCAGGCGGCAATTCAAAGCCCTTCTGCTCCGTAGACGTGGATTCCTTGGGAACATAATTGCCGGTAATCGGCATATAGACACCGTCTCGATTGGTGCCTGCACCTATTACATTCGCATACAATTTTATACCGCCATCGGTATACATATTGTGAATGGTACCGTCCTCGGTATCTCCGGCCTTCTTATCAGCAGGAATTTCCTCGATGCAGAACATGATCTTATAATCCGGATAGTTGGCAAACTTGCCTGTACGATTGACGATCGCATTCACGCTGCCGCCGTAGGTTGCCGTCCAAATCAGCACCGTCTTATCCTCACTGCCGTATTCCCACGAGCCTTGATACTGCAAGGGCTGACCGTCTTCATATTGGAGCACGTTGGCTTCATTCACAAAACGGATCGCCATATAGGGTTTTTCATCAAAATAGACCGGCTTGTTAAAGGTAAGCGTGAGTTTCTTGTCCCCCGTCTGCTCTACCGATTTCAGGAAAAATTCGGGATCTTCATAATCTTCAACAATGTCAATATAGAGACCGTCATATTCGTCTCTTCCCTTGGCAATGAGATTCGCAGTCAGCATCACGCCTTGGGCATCGACAACATTATCGATAAATCCATTACCGACCGTATCAATCGTATGTCCTTTTTTATCATCCAGTTCTTCAATGCAAAGACGAGTTACGTTACCGTCCTTATTGAATTTTGCCCAAGGGCCGGTAAGACTCAAAAGCCCCTTTACATTCCAGTTATCGCTGGTCCAAATAATGGTATCCTGTGTATCATCGGCAAATTTCCAAGTGCCGTTGTACTGCATACGCTTTCCGCTTTCACCGAATACCGGCGTATTATTCTGACCTACAATACGCAAACAGATATAGGGAGAATAACCGATTTCTACGGGCGCAGAGAACTTGATCACAATATCGGTATCATTAATTGCGGTGGCACTCACCACGGTAAGAGGCTCTCCGATATCCAGCACAAACGATTCTATATGTATCGCATAGGCTTCTTGAGCCGATCCGGTTATCTTATGAGTCGGAACAAATCCGGCATTATTCTCGCCAAACGCTCTTTCCGCCGTAATCTTGCCATCGACAAGAGGACCGTTTATGCCAAAATAAACTTGATAATCGGCTTCTTCTGCCAAATCAAAAACATCTGTAATAGAAGCTTTTTCCGTAATTGTCCAAACAAACTCGGTGGTTGGCGTATCGAGCGGGCTTATCGTTCCATCAAAACGGTTGTCATTGTTGTTTACTATCGTTCCGTTTGCAACGTGATACAAGGCCCATGCGCCTTTACCACCTGCAGGTACAGTAACCGGTTCACTGGTTGTAATCTTGTACTGCACGTTGGTCGTGGCCTTGATCGAGGTAATGGTAATCGCTGTCGGTTCTTCTGCTGTTACAGAAACAATTGCTGCCGCACAAACGTCTCTCTTGTTTCCGGTTCTTGTTGCCGTTCTGGCAAGGAAAGCTCCGGATTTATCCACAACTTCCTCCAAATAACCGGATTCATAAACGGTAACTCCGGCATCCGCATTGGCCATCTCCATAATCATAATGCCGGCCTGATAGCCTTCGTCTGCAATAGCCATAGCGATCTTGTTCAGATTTCTGGCATCTGCCGTAGGCATTCCCGCTTTATCTTTCTCCAGATGACAAACCAGTGTTCCGTCAGCTTTCAGTTCATATTTAAGTTCAACGGTCGTATCCAAGTCACCAAGATCATCGGTTGTCCAGTTGGTTTCCTCGTCATTGAGCACACCCAAGAGAACCGCACCGTTAAAAGAGACTACCGGTTTGGTAAATTCGATCTTAAGGTGAGTATCACTAATCGTTGTGACAGCTTTAATCGTGTTCGGCACATTTGCAACCGGTTCAATCGCTGCCGCACAAACATCTCTCTTGTTTCCGGTTCTTGTAGCGGTTTTCTTAAGGAAGCCACCGGTTTCATCCACAACTTCCTCCAGATAACCGGAATCATAAACGGTAACTCCGTCCTTCGCATTGGCCAATTCCATAATCATGATGCCGGTGCGCTGAGCGCCGTATTCGGCCTTAACTGCCTCAATAATATCCGTCAGATTTTTCCCGTAGTTTACCGCACCCACTACTTTATCTGCAGCAAGCGAACATACGAGTTTTCCATCTTTCAGTTCTACATTCATGGCCGTAGTGGCCGCCAAGCCGGTCATGGGCTCTGTCCAGTTGGTTCCCTCGTCATTGAGCACACCCAAGAGAACCGCACCGTTAAAGGAGACTACCGGTTTGCTGAATTCGATCTCAAGGTGAGTATCGCTAACAGTTGTGACCGATTTAATGGTCAGCGGAGTCTCAGTGGTGGAGGCACCTCCCGCTGCACTTGCAGCAACGGTAAATAAGGATAGTGCCATGGTTAGGGCCAGTAGTAGGGCTAAAATTCGTTTCATCGTCTTTCCTTTCCTTAATATAATATTTGGCTTTATGTCTATAATAATATATTGATAGCCTTCTAACAATGCACCATTCAATACACACAGAACAATCCGAAACAGGAAATCGACCCAAGCTATGGAATTGGAAAATTTTTTATGTTAGAATAAAACCATCTTATAGTAAGAAGGAAGAATCGCTATGATTTTGACCGACAGACACAATTATGTCACCCTAATAGAAAATATTGGAACGGTTCCTTCCCAGAATATTACACAAGTACACAAGAATCGCCCCTCCTGCGGATTGGTATATTATGCCGAGGGAGAAAATGAATTCATGTTTGAAGACCATACGGTAAAGATATCAGCAGGAAAAGTACTCTATATACCGGAGGGGGCCAGCTACAGGGTGCACAAAAGAGAACACACCTTTAGCATTGCTGTTAACTTCAAAATGAACCACATAATACCTAAGGACTTTATTTGCACGCCCAAAAACTCAAGCAAAATAGAGAATATATTTGTTAATACCGAAATTATTTGGCGCACCAAGCCGGCCGGCTTTTATTCCAAGTGCATGGCTAACATATATAATATTTTCGCCGCCTTAGAAAATGATGCGCAGGCAAACTATGTTCCAACTGCCCGAGCAGCAAAACTGCAGCCGGCCATCGAATATATCCATGCCAATTATGCCACCAACAAAATTTCTATCGATCATTTGGCCTCACTAACAGACATGAGCGCCACCTATTTCCGAAAAATTTTCAAACAACTCTATACCGTTTCTCCCATTACCTATATTAATAACTTAAAAATCCAGAGAGCCAAGGAAGCTCTCCGTTCCCGTCTGTATACAGTGGAGCAGGTCGCCTATTTGGCCGGTTACAGTGACTCAAGTTTCTTCCGTCGTGAGTTTAAGCATTATACCGACATGACCCCCACCGAATACGTGAAAAAACACAAATAAACCCCGAAAAAACACGAACCGTGAAAAAGGAGAAAAACCGATATGCCACACATCAAGACCGTTTTAGGTGATATATCCG
>JAZOCX010000017.1:0-6829 GCA_045596725.1 Eubacteriales bacterium | reverse complement strand
TATAATGGTTAAGCGTCAAGAGATGCTATACAGGGGTATAGCTCAGCTGGTAGAGCATCGGTCTCCAAAACCGAGTGCCGAGGGTTCGATCCCTTCTGCGCCTGCCATTTGCGGGGGCCGAAAATCAAGTAGGTCTCCAATTTGCTGATATAGCTCAGTAGGTAGAGCACATCCTTGGTAAGGATGAGGCCACCAGTTCGAATCTGGTTATCAGCTCCATAGAAAACTCCGTCCTCTATTGAGGACGGATTTTTTTATTTATCTGTTGTGTATCAATTATTTTGCTGGCCGCAGCAACGGGATACTAAGCATGCAGTGGCAGTTACAATCAACGACAAAAACAGGACCAGAAGCCCCACCAAAATAGCGCCGACGGTGCTGGTAGCCGGGAAGGAAATTGCCAGCAGGATGACCGAGACGAGTGCCGTACCCAAAATACCGGCTAAAACCGCCGTCAATGCGCCGTTACCGCACCGGCAGGAAGATGCGACTTGACAGCACCCGGTAGTAGCCAACAGAATGGCCAAATACCCAATGGCAATGCCAAGTGCCACCCACAGAAATGCCGGTGTTACCGTGATGACGGCAGTGATCTGCAAAAATGCGGCAATGACGCCGAGAATAGCGCTGGCAATAACTGCCAGAGTTACACAACTCGGCTTGTTATCGCAACAAAAGATAGCCATAAATTTCACCTCCTCACTCCATCTTATGTGGAAGAAAGGGGAGAGGTGAGTTAAATGCACCGGCAAAATACTTATCACTTGTCGCTTCTTGACAAAAATTATATAGTATTATAAGATAACTATATATGTTATTGTTTAATTTAAGGGGGGAGAAAGATGAAAAAAAAGAAGATAATTATAACCCTGATTGTCGTTTTTGTTCTTTCTCTCTTGGGTATATTACTGGGTAATTATATTCAGGAATCGGGTTATATTAAGACGGTTCGCTTTAATGTAAAGGCTCAGGAAGGTATAGAGGAGCAGGTGTCCTTGTATGATACCGATGGAGTTTATTACGCATTTCTTCCTTCTTATGCCGATTTTTCCCAAATGACCTTGACGACGAAGAACGGATACTCGTTGTATATCGATGATGTTCTTTATGATGCAAATACCGTTTGCGATGGATTGCAGACGGATAAAACCTATCAGATTACCCTCAAAAACGCAAGGGGACTAACTGTTGCCAAGGATGAGTTGATTATTAAAAAGGCAAGTAATATTGCTACATTATCCATCCATTTGTCAGACGGTACGATTGACGATATCAATAAAGATAAAGATGAAGATAAGATGGGCGCAATGTCGCTGATCTTGCCTGATTCCGTCGTAAATTTTTCAGGTGATTTTCTCGCTATGCACGGCAGGGGTAACACCACTTGGGTTTCTCATCCGAAAAAAGCCTATGCCATAGAGTTTGAACAGCCCACCGATTTATTGGGTATGGGCGAGGCATATAATTGGGTTCTCTTGGCCAATTCTTTTGACGAATCTTCTTTGCGCAATAAGCTTGTATATGACGTTGCCAAGGATTTAGGCGTTCCTTATGCGGCGGATTGTGAGTATGTGGATTTGTACATTGATAACGAGTATTACGGTTTGTATCTTTTGTGCGAAAAGGTCGAGGTTGCTCCCAATCGTGTTGAGATCACTGACTTGTCGGTATTAACGCAAGCGGAAAACAGCCGTCCGCTTTCAAACTATTTACAATATGAGATTACCCGTAACGGGTTGCTTGAAAGAGGCTATAAAATCCCTCAAAACCCCGAGGATATATCGGGCGGATATTTATTGCAGATTGAGCATCACGCAAGTCGCATAAAGGAGAGAAACAGTTTAATTCAAACAGAAGATCTTAGTTTTTCTCTCACATCGCCTAAGTACGCATCCGAGCAACAGATAGCCTATATTTCCGGCTTTATGAATGATATAGAGTCCCAATTAAAGAACGATGAAATAGACCAAATTGATCTGGATTCTTTTGTTGCCTATTATTTGGTTCAGGAGTTCTTTGCGAATAATGATAATTGCAGTGTCTTTTATTATAAGGATGTTAACAGCGACAAAATCTATGCGGGAACGATCTGGGATTTTGATTTAAGTTTAGGCAACGGCTGGTTAAGGGACGAGGTCAATCCCCGTGCCCTGTATAGAAACAACGATAACTGGTTTGAATATCTCTATCGTAACGAAGAGTTCAAGCAGTTATTGTGCGAAAAATACGCCGACGTGCTAAAAGCGAATGCCGAAGAATGGCTTTATGCTCGTTTACGTTCGTACGTTCAGGCAATTGAACATTCTTTTGATATGGATAAACTGCGTTGGCAAGATGCAGAAAAATCCAATGAATGGACTGATTTGAGCCAAAAACGGCTTGACACGATACAAGAGCACAGTGCTCGCATAACCGATTTTATAACCGAGCGCTTAGCTTATTTGGATGTCGTATGGTCGAAGGATGCTGATGTTGCCACCGTGTCCTTCTCATCACCGGACGTAGGCGGATATTTTATGAGTGCCGAAATGGTAAAGGGCACACCTATTATCACAGCTCCCGATCCTCAGTCGGAAGATACCGAAGGCTACGAATTTTTGGGTTGGTATGACGATCAAGGAAATCCCTATGTTGCCGATACGGTGGTAACGGATAGTGTTCAGTATAGCGCACGTTGGCAAAGTACGGGCAGTTTTGCTAAAATCATTGAGTATTTGACGGAAACCTATGTCTTTGTCCCGATTCTTGCTGTGCTGGTATTTGCATTGTTGATTTTTGATTTTTGTAAAAACAAAAAGATAGGGAGGCGAAGCGATGACTCCCAAGGATAGATATCGACACGAATTCAAGTATCGATGTACCGAAGCGGAGTTGTTGATTATCAAAAATCGTCTTCAAAACATTCTGCCCTTTGATAAGCATGCAGACGGCGGGTTCTATACGATCCGAAGCATGTATTTTGATAATTACGCTAATCGATGCTATTACGAGAACGAGCACGGCGTCTCGCCTCGTGAAAAATTCAGAATCAGAATTTATAACGCCAGCGACAAACGAATTTCCTTAGAATGCAAACGCAAAGAAGGGGACAAGACCTATAAAACCTCCTGTTTGCTCACTCGTGAAGACTATGACATGATCATAAACGGCGGAGAAATAGCAGATTTAGAGAATAAACCCCCGCTATTACGTCGCTTTGTTTTATTGATTAAAACCCAAATGTTCAAGCCCACAGTGATTGTTGAGTATGAGCGGGTGCCGTATGTGTACAAGGTTGGAAACGTCCGAGTAACGATGGATATGAACATACGTTCGTCCAACGCCTTTGATCAGTTCTTTTCAAAGGAATTGCCCACCCGTGAGATCTTGCCTTGCGGTCAGCATCTGCTTGAAGTAAAATATGATGAATTGATCCCCGATTTCATTAAGGAAGTTTTACAGCTCGACAATTTGCAAAGAAGCACCTTTTCGAAATATTATTTATGTAGAAAATTATCATTAGGAGGCGTGTTATGACTTTTAAGGATATCTTCAAGGATTCATTCTTGGGTGAATTCGAAGGCATAATGGATCTGAAAACCATCTTCATTCAACTGGCTATTGCCACTCTGTTTGCGGCGTACATATTCTTTATTTATCGCATTTTAACCCGCAAAACCTTCTATTCTAAAACCTTTAACATTTCTTTGGTAGCGATGACGATTATCACCGCCGCGATTATTTTGACGATTCAGTCGAACATCGTTCTGTCTCTTGGTATGGTCGGTGCCTTGTCCATCGTTCGTTTCCGTACTGCGATTAAAGATCCGCTCGATCTGGCCTTTTTGTATTGGTCAATCAGTGTTGGTATTATTTGCGGTGCCGGCCTTTCGGCGATCGCCTTTGCTCTTTCGATTATTATGACGGTTGGTATCTTTGTGGTTCAATATTACCCCGCTAAGAAACTTTCCAAGATCTTGGTCGTTAATAGTAAAGACACTACAAAAGATACCGCCATTCTCGAATTAGTCAAGAAGGAAGACCGTAATTGTGTCGTTAAATCCAAGAATCTTACCGCAACAAGTCTTGATATGATTATTGAAGTAAAGGTTTCGGATGGCAGTACGTTAGTCCACGACCTCCTTGCCATCGAGGGAGTAACCTCTGCTTCCGTCCTCTCGCACGACGGAGAAATTACCGCATCCTAATAAGAAGGCAACTCCCTTTGAGATATAGGGGAGTTGCTTTTTTGTTTTTTATAGGGGAAACGGCGTGAAATACCTTGCTAATTGGTATTTTTTGTGCTAAAATAATAGAAGGCTATTTTTCATTGCATTATATATGAAGCAAGGAGAAAGTTTTTATGTTAGGAAATGTTATGGTAGGCCAATCCGGAGGCCCTACTGCGGTAATCAATTCCAGTCTTGCCGGTGTATTCAAAATGGCAAAAGACAGCGGCTGTAAAACGATCTATGGTATGAGAAACGGTATTGAAGGTTTGCTTCAAGAGCGCTACGTTGATTTGTCGGACCATATTAAAAATAATCTTGATATTGAACTGTTAAAGCGCACCCCCTCGTCTTTCTTGGGTACTTGTCGTTATAAGTTACCTAAGCTTGATCAGGACGTTGATGTTTATGAAAAAATATTTACTATCCTTAAAAAGTTGGATATTAAATATTTCTTCTATATCGGCGGAAACGATTCGATGGATACTATTATGCAGTTGTCGATGTATGCCGAGCAGGTCGGTTCGGACATTCGTTTCATGGGCGTTCCCAAAACGATTGACAATGACCTTGCGTTGACCGACCATACCCCCGGTTTCGGTTCGGCTGCAAAATATATTGCAACCGCTATGAAAGAGATCATATGCGATGCCACCACTTATCCGAATAAATCGGTTACCGTGGTTGAGATTATGGGCAGAAACGCAGGCTGGCTTACGGCCGCTACTTCTCTTTGCCGTAGTGAGGATTGTGATGGTCCCGATTTGATCTATTTACCCGAATTGGTTTTCGACTTCGATAAGTTCTTGGCTCAGGTCAAGGCGTGTATGGAGAAGAAATCATCGGTTGTAGTTGCCGTTTCCGAGGGCGTTCGCACCAAAGACGGCGCTTATGTGTGCGAAATGAACCGTAAGAATACCACCGTTGATGCCTTTGGCCATAAGTTGTTGGGCGGTACGGCATTGAACCTTTCCGATTTTCTTGCCGATAACCTCGGCGTGAAAACCCGTGGTATCGTATTGTCCACGCTTCAACGCTGTGCATCCCATATCGTATCCCGTTGCGATATCGACGAAGCCTTTATGGCAGGCTCCGAGGCTGCCGATGCCGCTATTAAGGGCGAAACTGGCAAGATGATCGTCTTTAATCGCGTATCCGATGCGCCTTATTCCATCGTTACCGATATCTGCGATATTAAGCAGATCGCCAATAAGGAAAAATGCGTTCCCGCTGAGTGGATTATTAACGACGGAACCTATGTTTCGGAAGCCTTTGAGGCTTATGCAAGACCGCTCATTTTCGGCGAACTCCCACCTTTTATGGTTAACGGCTTGCCCCGCCACCTCAATATCAATAAATAAGGTAAAGAGACGTTTCGAAAGAAACGTCTCTTTTTTTTCTTGACAAATACACTCTACTGTGTTAGAGTAAACATAGGAACTCTAATGAAGTAGAGTGGAGGTTATTATGGATACGCCGAAAATATTTGAAAGTGAATATCGTTTTTGCTTGATTTTATGGGAGTATGAGCCGATTAAGAGCAGTGAGTTGGTGGCTCTTTGCCGTGAACAACTTGGCTGGAAACCGACGACGACCTATACCGTTATTAAACGCCTGTCGGAGCGTGGCGTACTCAAAAACGAAGATACGGTGGTAACTTCTCTTGTTTCCAAGGATGAGGTGCAGGCAACAGAGATCAGTGAAATGGTGGAGAAGACCTTTGAAGGCTCGTTACCTGCTTTTGTTGCCGCATTTACCAAGTCTCAGAAGCTTTCGGATAAGGAGATTGAACTGCTTTCTCAAATGATTGAGCGCTATCGGAAAGGAGAAGACAAATGAGTGAATTTTTCTTATCAATTCTCAATATGAGTATATCCGCAAGCTGGATCGTTTTGGTGGTATTGCTCCTGCGTTTGCTTCTTAAAAAAGCCCCTAAATGGATCAGCGTTGTGCTTTGGGGTATCGTTGCGGTGCGCTTGGTTTGTCCTTTTTCGATTGAAAGTGTATGGAGCCTCATTCCCAGTACGCAAACCGTAAGCCCCGATATTATGATGGACAGAACGCCCCATATTGAAAGCGGTATTTCGATTGTGGATCAGGTAGTCAATCCGGTTATCGAACAGTCCTTTTCTCCCGCACCGATGACAAGCATCAATCCTTTACAGGTATGGATTCCCATTCTTGCCGTTTGTTGGTTGCTCGGCGTGGCTGGGCTCTTGATTTATACCGCCATGAGTTATTTCCGCCTTGTCGGTAAGGTAAAAACGGCTGTTTTACTGACCGATCATATCTATCAATCTGAGTGTGTAGCATCTCCCTTTGTGCTTGGTATCTTTTGCCCCAAGATCTATCTGCCTTTCTCGATGAATGAGCAGGATAGGGAACACGTCATTGCTCACGAACAAGCACATATTCGTAGAAAGGACTATCTCTGGAAGCCCATCGGCTTTTTGCTTTTGGCGATCCATTGGTTTAATCCCCTAATGTGGCTCGGCTATGTTCTTCTGTGTCGGGATATCGAATTGGCTTGCGATGAAAAGGTAATTAAGGAATTAAGCACCGATCAAAAAGCCGACTATTCACAAGCCTTGCTCACGTGCAGTATCAGCCGTCGTTCCATC
>JAZOCX010000016.1:0-1625 GCA_045596725.1 Eubacteriales bacterium | reverse complement strand
AAGCGCTCATAGTTATAAGGTTGCAGACGGAGCATCAACTCTCCGAAAGTAATGATTCTTGCCATATGCTTCCTCCTTATTCGCCGAATGCTGCCGCACGAGCTTCACGACAGAGTTCGGTAATTTTTTCGAAATTGCCCTGAGCAATATCCGTCTTAGGACAAACCCAAGAACCGCCTACTGCATGAATAAAAGGTGCATCGATATATTCACGGATATTAGCGGTATTCACGCCACCCGTAGGCAGAAATTTAACACCAACAAACGGAGCGGATAAATTCTTCATCGCATTCAGCCCGCCGTATACGTTAGCCGGGAAAAACTTAATTACCTTCAATCCTCGATTTACGGCCATCGTGATCTCGGTAGGCGTTACGCAACCGGGGGTAACGGGGATATTATTCTCAATGCACCAATCAACCACCTGGGCATCAAAACCGGGAGATACAATAAATTTTGCACCCATTTCCACGGCTTGCTTTGCCTGTTCCACATTAAGAACAGTACCGGCGCCAACCAATGTTTCGGGACAGTTTTCGGCTACCAACTTAATCGACTCGGGAGCCGCTGCCGTGCGGAAGGTAATTTCCATAACGTCTACCCCGCCGGCTGCCATCGCACGAGCAGTGGGAACAGCATCCTTGGCATCATCAAGAACCACTACGGGCACAACGCCCGAATCAGCAAGTTTTTTTAGTACATCCATTATCTTGTCCTCCTCATTATACGCCCGAATAGGCGGCAAAACCACAGTCAACCGGTAAAACGACACCGGTTATCGCAGAAGCCGCACGGTCATCGCACAAGAACAAGGTTGCGCCTAACAGTTCATCGGCATCGACAAAGCGCTCGGTGGGAGTTCCTCTGAGAATCTTTGCCGAACGAGCGGTAGGAGTACCGTCTTCATGAAAGAGGAGCGCCTTATTCTGAGCCGATACCAAAAATCCGGGGGCAATGGCATTACAACGAATACCCGTTCCGGCAAAATGGGTCGCCAGCCATTGAGTGAAGTTGGAGATACCGGCTTTTGCCGCCGAATAGGCAGGAATCTTTGTAAGGGGTGTATAAGCATTCATAGAAGAAATATTCAAAATACAACCGCTCTTCTTCTCTACCATATCCCGTGCAAACGCCTGAGTCGGAAGCAAAGTGCCTTGGAAATTAAGCTTGAATACGAAGTCCACGCCGTCAGCATCTAAATCAAAGAAGGACTTACCGCCCTCTTTGGCTTCGTGTTGATATTCATTATCGGTAGTGGCTTTGGGGTTGTTACCGCCTGCCCCGTTTACCAAAATATCGCAAGGACCTAAATCCTTCAACACGGCGCTGTGAACCTCTTCAAGATTTTTCACGTCAAGTACATTGGCTTTATACCCTCCGCAAACATAGCCTTCGGCTTTTAACTGATCGGCTAATTCTTTAACTTTATCTTCATTCAAATCTAAGGCTGCAACCTTAGCCCCGCTCTGCGCAAAAGCACGAGCCATCGCACCGCATATCAATCCGCCTGCGCCCGTTACAACCACTACTTTGCCACTGTAATCAATATTCAAGGGAAGTTGACTCATCCTATCTCAACCTTTCTCATTTAATTTATCGAGCATATCCCATACACCAAGCATATA
>JAZOCX010000015.1:0-9671 GCA_045596725.1 Eubacteriales bacterium | reverse complement strand
CTTGATTTTACTGAAAGCCAGGAAGATGATGGACAAGAAACGCCCTCAATGAAAATGACTTGATTGAGGTGATATCTTTTTCGGTTCTCAATAAAAAGGGACAAGAAAGATCATCAACTATGACACGCGCCGAGAAAAATATAAAAAAGTCCGAAAAAGCCTTGTCACAAGCGGATTTTCCTAAAAATTCGGTGATATCTTTTTCGGTGCTACGAGCCACAAAAAGCACCCTGAATAGGGTGCTTTTTTGTGGTCGCCGTAGATTGTGCGCCAACGACCGACGGGTTCCCGGAGGGGAGCGAGCCGACCGCCGCCGGTGGCGGATAAAGGGAGGCGAGCGAGTGGCCGCGGTCGAAAAAATGGAGGGTGCCACGCCGCCCGAACATTTTTTCGGGCACCGCAACAGGGCGTTGGTTCAAATCGCACCGAAGCAACCAAAAAATACGGATACCCAAATGGGTATCCGTATTTTTGTTATGCAGAAAGTTTTGTATCTGCGACCGCAGGGTTATGAGCCCGAAGGGCGAGATCACACCCAACCTTGACGATGCCTTTATGGCGGACCTGCTCACGGCTGAGGTGGACAAGAAGCAGCGCTATGAGTTCCCTCAAGAGGTGTATGACCAAATTGAGAAGCAGTTTGGGGAAAATTCTCAGCAGGGCCTTGACAATGCGAGCGAGGTTGTTATACAATCTCAATCAAATCATCAGGGGGTAATTAGCAATGATGCTGGAACAAATGAATATACTGGGTCTGCTAAGGAAATGGGGGGTATCCAAAGATACCAGAGATACGGTAATATCACTGACGGGGCGGAAGAACAGAGCGCAGAAAATGTTGGAATGGATGGAGTCGTTGGACGGCAGACCGACGGAAGAGGAACTGTTGGAAAAGGCAGAATCCATTTGGGAGTCGGAACGTATAGTGGAAGAGATGGAGATGGACAAGATACTCAAGCGGATAGAAGCCTTGATATCGGAAGAGGAGAAGAAGAACGAACATCTCTCCAATCAAGAGAATACCTGAGGGATGGCTCGGACTACCAGCAACGCACAAATTGTTACCAACGTAGCAACTTTCCTCTTTTTTATAAAGGAAAAACACCGCTTAAAAATTTTTACGAACCCATTCTTTACTTTAATGAGCTTTTCCTTAGTCGTTATTTGGTTATCTTTCATAATTTTAACCTCCGTTAGATTACACCGTTATTATACGGCATATTCTTTACGCGGTCAATGACCGAGTGCGATAGGTGCCGCTCAACTCACGGTTGATTTTTTATGCCGTTTGGGGTACAGCAACCTGAAAGGTCGGTGGGGCAAGTCCTTTTCAGCCAAAATAAAATATTGCATTTTTTGGATAAGGTGTTATAATTATTTTAAGATGATCTATGGTCATCATTAAAAATGTGGAGGATATCACAATGAAAAAACTGGTTGCCCTTATTCTTACTTTGGTACTCTGCCTGTCTTTGGCCGCCTGCGGCGGTCCCGATATCCAGCCCGCTATCGATGCTTACAACAAGCTCGCTCAGAACTACAACACCTTCGTTACTCAGGAAAATGAGAATCTGGATTCTTGGGATGCTGAGGATATCGCTTACATGAACCAGATCGCTGCCGTTATTACCGACTACGGCACCAAGCTCAGCGACGGTACCGAGTTTACTCAGGAAGAGATCGACGCTATGGTTGCTCAGTTTAATGAGTTTAACGATGTCATTGAAAACTACCTCAACGGCTAATTACCCATCGCAACAAAAAAGCACCTCAGTCGAGGTGCTTTTTTATTGCCCTGCGGGTGTTGACGAATTCACTAATTTTTGGTATGATGATTCCGTAGACTATTTTATAGGTAGTTTATGTTTGTTTGGCAAAAAATTTTAGGAGTGAAACCATGACTTGCAAAAAAATTACGACCATAGCCATACTTCTCTGTATGATTATGTCTCTCTTTACCTTCCCCTCTGCGCAGGCGGCAACTACCCGTCGGAGCCTGCCGATGGTGGGTATTGACGTTTCTTCCTGGAACGGGGAGATCGACTGGGCGAAGGTAAAGGCCGCAGGTGTTGAGTTTGCCATTGTGCGCATTTTCCACCACTTGAAAAACACCCCCAATTACGAATTAGACGAGCAGTTTGAAAGAAACGTTCGTGAAGCCCAAAAATACGGCATTGAGCTGGGCGGCTATTTTTTCAGCTACGCCCAGACCCTTGACGCCATTGAGACCGAAGCCAATATGGTGGTAAACGAACTCAAAAAGTATCCCGGCGTCTTCTCCTTCCCCATCATTTTCGACGCTGAGGACGGCGATACCCAGGACGATCCCAACGTGGCGGGCAACGACGTATACGATATCGGCAGTTTTGCGGGGCCTGCCTGCAAAAAATTCTGCGATATTTTGGCCGCCAACGGATACTATCCCATGGTGTATTCCTACTCTTGGTACTATGAAAACAAGATCGGTATGTCCAACGTAAAGGATTACGATTTATGGCTGGCATCCTACCCGAGTTCGGGCGGCACCCAGATCTATGCGGGTACGGGACCTGCCAACAAAAACAGTATTGACCATACCAAGCGCGCCAAGCTGTCTGCCTATGACGAGAACGTTACCATGTGGCAGTACACGGGTGCCGGCAAGATCGACGGCATCTATTCCGGCGACGGCGGTGCCATCGTTGACTTAAACCTGTGCTTCGTTGACTATCCGAGCATCATCAAAAACGGCGGGTATAACGGCTATAAAAAAGATCCTAACGTCTTTACTACCACGCCCCTTACCTACCGCACCGGTGCTAACGGCCCTGCTTCGACCTACCTCGCCAGCAAGTACTACTCGCACGTTACCAGCATCGGCTTGACCGGCGACGGCGTTACCGATACCCTTGCCGCCGCTCTTTCCCAGCTCGGCTATTACGAGGGTACGACGAGTAACCCGTACAGCGGTTTGTACAACACCTACGATACTTACACCACCAACAAAACGACCGAGTACGTATACAACTACGGCGATGCCGACGCCAGCGGTTACCGCATGGCTTGGTGTGCATCCTTCTGCTCGTGGGCCATCTACCAATCTCGCACCGCCAACCACGCTACCCACGCACAGTCCTGCCGTAATAATATAGGAAACATTGAATACATCTGGCGTGAATGCTCCTGCTATCAATGGGCGGATCAGCTTAAACGCTTTAATATGTACAGTGCGCGCGGAACCTACACCCCCAAGGCGGGCGACCTGATCTTCTTTAAGATGTCGGGCGGCGGCACGGCCTGGACCAACCACATCGGTATCGTTCGCTACTGCGACGGAAGCCGTGTATACACCGTGGAAGGCAACCGCCAGAATCACGTTATTTTAACGAGCTATTCGCTCAGCGACACCCAGATCTGCGGATACGGCAAACTCCCCTATCCCACCAACGACAATGCGCCGAAGGTTGACTATTCGGGCGTGAATAAAACGGTGGGTCAGTACATCACCAACAACGTTACCCTCAGCGTTTCCGCCACCAAGGGCGGTGCGGCTGCCTTTACCGTTGGCAAGTACGAAATGTTTGACGTAACCGCTTTCGACGGCACCTACGCCGTTGTTACCTACAAGGGCAACACCGGCTACGCCACCCTCAATGACAACACCATTCAGGTAACGGCTACTCAGCCTACCCCTGCCCCCAAGGGCATGGATGCTACCATTGATGCTACCTCTATTACGAATACCTCCTTTGCGGCGGGTTCGGGTATTCCTACTGCCAATAATAACGACCGCAACCCCAACTTCATGGTAACGGGTCTTCGTGAGGACACCAACTGCTACAAGGGCCTCGAAAACTACGGCAATAACAAAAATTTGATCATTATCAACGGCAGAACCTGGGATAAATGGGAAAGCCGTACCGGCACACCGGTACTCAATAATATTTGGATATACGGCGCCGAGGACGACAACGCCTATCTCGGTATCGATATTGCCGACACCTCCCGTCTGCGGGTTGCGGGCACCGACGGTGTGGGTGAAGAGATCAAAACCATCGTTATCAAGCGCGGCTTTGAGATCGTAAGCACTGCCGATAACCGTTGGAACAGCGGTGAGATCACCAACAACGATGCCGAAAGTGTAGTAGGCGTATTTAAGGAAAACGTCATCCTCGTTGCCAACGGCAAGGGCGGTTTCGACGTTACCTTCGGCGGCAGCGGATCGATGGGGCTTGGCGACTATACCTTTGAAACCAAAAAGCCTCAGCTTGTTGCCCTTACCGCCAACACCGATATTAAAACGGCGCCCTCTGCTTCGGCTTCGGTTATGGCTTCTGCCAAGGCCGGCGCAACCTTTGAATATCTTGATGAAACGAAGGATAACTACTACAAGGTAGACTATAACGGCAAGGTGGGTTGGATCGCCGCCGCCAACGCTTCGGTGATCGACGTACAGTACGTGAACCTGACGGCTGACGCCAACATCCGCTCCGGCCCCAGCACCAGCGATTCCATTCTCGGTGTGGGCGTGGCAGGCAACAGTTTCCTCTACCTCAACGAGATCCAGAACACCAAATGGCTGAAAGTGCTCTACAACGGCTCGGTTGGCTGGGTATCCAACGTGAACGCCACCATCAACCAAGAGGTTGACGATATGGTCATCATCAACGGCAAAAACCACGATTGGGATGAAAAACCCATCGGCCCCGACCGCATTACCTCCTCTAAGCACACCGTACACGACGACAAGGTGAGCAAGGTCAAGCACGGCACCTCCGCTTCCGATCTCCTTGGCGGTATCAACGAGAAGGATTACTGCAAGATCTACAAGGGCAACTCACCCGTGGCTGACGGCACCAAGGTCGGTACGGGTATGACCGTGAAACTCATCGTGGATAATACTGAAAAGGCGTCCTACGATATCATCGTTACCGGCGATATTAACGGCGACGGAAATATTACCGTTACCGATATGATCTCGGTAAAGGCGCATCTGCTGAAAAAATCAACGCTGTCGGGCGTCTATGCTACCGCAGCCGATACCAACGGCGACAGCACTATTTCCATTACCGACTTCATTCAAACCAAGGCACAAATCCTTGGCAAAGGCAACATAACCGAGAGATAAGGAGCACCCATGAAAAAGATTATTTCCATTCTTACCGTTTTGATTTTATGCCTTACGCTCACCCTGCCGATGACCGTTTCGGCGGCAACTGCCTCGGCAAGTTTAACCGGCCCCGCCACCCTGCGTGCGGGCGACACCATCACCCTTAATTTTAACCTAAACGGCAGTGGCCTCTACGGCGCTTCGGGTACCCTTTCTTATGACAGCAGTCAGGTTACCCTTGCTTCCACCGCCCAGAAGATCGGCTCGCCCTGGATGGTGGAGTTCAGCGGCAACAACTTCGTTGCTTACGATAACAACCTCTCCAATCCCATCAACGGCAACAAGACCCTGTTCACCGTTACCTTTAAGGTGAAATCGGTTGCGGCGGGCACTACGATTAAGATTTCCTACACCGGCGTTACTGCTTCCGACGGCTCGGCAGATGCCAACATCGGCACCGTTACCTATTCCAAAACGGTTGCGGAGCCTCTCGCTTCGGATAACAGTCTGGCTACCCTGAGTGTGGGCAACGCCACTATTTCCCCCGCTTTTAACGCCAACACCACCAGCTACACCGCTACGGTGCCCTACAACGTATCCAAATTAAACGTTACGGCGACGGCAACCGACGGCAAAGCGAAGGTTTCCGTTAACAGCCCGACCCTTACCGCCGGCGGTACAACCAAGGTTACCGTTACGGTAACGGCGGAAAACGGTGCTGCTAAGACCTACACCATCTCGGTTACGAGAGGTCAGGACCCTAACTATCAGGCAAACGGCAACAATGCCCTGTCGGGTATTACCGTTAAGGATTTCCTGCTCTCCCCTGCCTTTGATGCCGACACGACCGACTACGTTGTTTGGCTTCCCTATGAAACCGAAAGCATCACCGTAAACGGCACCGCTGCCGACAAGAAGGCTTCGGTTACGGTTGAGGGCGGTGATGAGCTGGTTGCCGGTGAAGATAACGTCGTAAAGGTGATCTGCACGGCAGAAAACGGCGAAGAGAAGGTTTACACCATCATCGCTAAGCGTGCCGCCGCTCACGGCGAGGACGTTACCGTGAACACCCCCGGCGTTGACGATGCCACCCAAAGCGGGCTTGCTTGGTGGTGGCTGATCGTAGTCGGCGTTGCCGCCTTCATTCTCGGCGGTGTCATCGGCTCCTTCGCCTTTAACGAGAAAAAAGAATAAGCCATAAAAAGCACCCCATAGAGGCACCTTCTTTATAGAAGGTGCCTCAGTTATATTCGGCTACGCCGAGTTTTTGGATCGAATATCACTGTGAGGCTTGTCTCACAATACCAAAAAAACGGAGACACTTCATAGTGAAGTTCTCTCCTTTTTTGGTGTTTTTTACGGCTCTGTTCTATCGAGCACCGCTTTTGCCGATTTGATATATTTGTGCATTTCCTGTAATTCCTTACGGGTGGATACGTTTAATTTTCCGTATATGTTACGGCTGTGATACTTTAAGGTGCTTTCCTTTATATTCATACTCGCCATAATCTCTTTGGTGGTTACACGAGCGACGTAGGCGTCGTAAATCGTCTTCTCGGTGGGAGTGAGCGTTTTGAACCCCTGCATATACACTTCCATTTGCTCAGGCGTGATCCCCTCGCTCGCCATCGGTTTTTCAAGCATAACTTCCGCCGTATCGGCGCCGTATTCTTTCACCGTTTCCACCTGCTTGACCAGATGGCTCATCCGCTGGTATTCGTTCATCACCAAATGCACGCCCAGCAAAAACAACTCGCTGATAATATAGGATATCGATAAAAATTCAAAATCGATACTGGTTAGCTGCTCGACCAGCCACACCCCGATATTGACAAATACCGCCAGGGCGAGGATCACGGCGTGTATGGTGGTATCGATCGTCTTTTTCAGCCTTGCTCGGATAATCACCGTTACCATCGAGGTAAAGTAACCAACCAGATAGCACAGATAGATCGGATGCAAAGGTCCGTACACTTTCATAAGGGTGGACGTACCGTCCACAATCGCAAAGGAAACTTCCTTATAATATATAGGCATCACGCCCGGACTGGCGGCGATCAAAAACACTATCGTTGCCAGAGCAAACAAAAGTTTAGGCAGCCATTTTTTATACTTTGTATTGGTAACGTTGAGAATGATCATCAGCATCGACAAGGGCAAAAATACCGAGCCGAGGTAGGCCACTCGATTCGCCCACAACGCCATTGCCAAGCCGGTTGAGAGCGATAAAAAGGTGTACCCCACGTTCACCACCAGCACCGACGAAAAGAGCAACACAAACCACGCCTTCTTTTTCTTCACCAGTCGGCAACAAGCGATCAGCAACAAAAAAGAAAGGATGGCGGTGGCTCCGTACACCATCGACAGGCTGGCGCTTTTATCACCCGCTGTCTGACAGCCCGTTAGGCTCATTATGACCAGCAATAAGCCGGGAATAGACGCTAACCATTGTTTCATCGTGCTTTCTTTGACCGTTCCTTTTTTCTTCTTTTTAGAAAAAAACATACCACCCCATACTTTTAGGATGGGGACAACCGCCATACGCCCCGCTACAATAATACTATAAGGGACGTAATCAGTTTCTTATATTATATCACAAACGGTTTTTAGGGTCAAGAAAGCCTCTTTAAACCAAGAAAAGGAGAAACGCATGATGAAAAAATGTTTTGCTCTGCTCTTATCCCTGCTGATCCTTGCGGGAATGTTTAGTTTTTCCGCCTCAGCGGCAAGTATTGCCTCGGTTGGCGTAAGCGGGATCGACCTGCCCGTAGCCGGTGAAAAGCCCGACCTTTCCGCCCTGCTTTCCGGCTCTCCCTCCACCCATAAGATCACCCTTGTGGAATGGGTGGAATATGATGAGGGTTGGGAATGGGAAAAAGATATGACCGCCAACGATACCTTCACCGAAGGGTATTGGTACGTCGTATACGTTCATCTTCAAACAACCTCCGACAATACCTTTTCAAACAACGTTGCCTGCACCATTAACGGCGCCAGTGCCCATATTTCCGGCAATGCCGTTACGGCGAACGGCACCAAGGTCGTTTGCTACATCGCCTATCAGGCCACCAAAAAGCTGACCGCTATATCCTCGGTTGCCCTGAGCGTTGTAAAGCCGGTTATCGGCAAAACGCCCACCTTTGCCAAGGTGAATACCTCCGAGTATCTCAGCGAAAAATACGGCACCGTTTCCAACTGCACCAACGGCGTTACCTGGACCAATCAAACCAGCGGTATCAATCTGACGGTAAGTAACCCCTTTAAGGAAGGCGTAAAATACAAGCTTTCTTACTACCTCACCGCGAAAGACGGCTATCAATTTACCGCCAACACCGTCTGCACCGTTAACGGCGCCGCCGCCACGCTGACCATCACCGACGCCACTCACGCCATCGTTTCTATGAGCAATTTCCTGCCCGGCGACGGCAAGAGAGAAATCAGCACCGTTGACATTACCATCCCCTCCCCTGCCGATGGTCAAAAGCCTGACTATACCAAGCTCGACGCAACCGGCTATTACAGTGATAACGGTCTTAACGGCACCTCCACCAAAACCTATAAAAACGGCATTGCTTGGTTTAAGTCTGCCAGCTCCTACATCAGTCCCGGCACGACCGAGACTTTTACGGGCGGTACCAATTACATCCTCAAAATCTTTTTAACGCCCAAGGACGGCTATAAATTCGCCGCTGCCGTAACCGCCAAAATTAACGGCAAAACGGCTACCGTAGAAACCTTTGACGATGGCAGTATCAGTCTGTCGGTTACGCTGACGGCAACCAGCAAGGAGCATACCCACACCGCTTCCGACTGGAAATCCGATGCGGATTACCACTGGAAGGCCTGCACCGATACCGCCTGCGCTACCTTAATCGGTGAAAAGCAGGCTCACGTAGCCGTAAACGGCAAGTGCAGTGTGTGTGGCTATCAGCTTCCCACCGCCACGCCTGAGGAAACGGTTACGCCCGACAACACCGTAACCGAAACCCCGCAGCCCGACGACGAGGAAGAAACACCCTCTACCGACGATACGCCCGTTGATACGCCCGATACAGACGATTCGGGTGAACCCAAGCCGAAGGACAACGGCTATCTGATCTGGATCATCCTCGGCGCTGTGGTTGTTTTAGGCGGCGGCGCTTTCGCTTTCCTCATCATTAAGAAAAAGAAATAAGCCATAAAAAAGCACTCCGAAAGGAGACTTCTCATAAGGATGATTAAAGCCTCGATGAATTTCATCGAGGCTTTTCTTATGCTTATTGGATAGAACCAGCATCCCATTTGTAAGTAAGAATGCTTCTTTTTGGGTGATACCCAAACCCTTTTATAACAAAAAAGAAAGATAAGTGATATTCTTCGCTTTGCAAAGAGTGATATTACTCCCTTCGGTCGTAGTGTTATTTTATTCGCCCTAAAAACTGTCCGTAGGACAATATGTCTATGCGAAAGCATAATATAACTGCGAAGCAATATCACTCGCCGCAAGGCGAATAAAACTGCGAGACTTCCCATAAGGAAGTCTCGCAAAGGAGTGCTTTTTCCATATACCCCCTCATTGACAATGTACCCCCAGGGGGTATAT
>JAZOCX010000014.1:0-2059 GCA_045596725.1 Eubacteriales bacterium | reverse complement strand
GACTACACCTTTGGCGGCTGGTCGGTGTCGGACGGTACCCTTTCGAGCACCACCGAACAAAAATGTACACTGATTATGCCGGCGAAAGACGTAACCGTTAAGGCCTATTTCATTCCCAAAAATAATAAATATACCGAGCGCACCGTTCGTGATAACGATGCCGGTGTTACCGTGTTTGGCAGCAGTTTGTATTATAACAGTACGGTGTCGGTTGCTGATCTGGCGGATGGCGAAGCCTATCAGCAGTTAAAGGCAAAGATAAAGAATAGGGATGTTGTGAAGGCGTTTGATCTGTCTTTGGTTCCTCATGCCACCAGTACGGTAACGGCCAATAAAGGCTCGGTTTTGGTCAGTATACGTCTCGATGCTACCTATGAAGGAAAAAAGATGACAGCCTGGCAGTGGGTAAACGGTAAAGCCGTTGCGGCTACCGCCACGGTTAAGGAGGGACTGCTCACCTATCGCACCAAGGCCGTAGCCCCCGTGTTGATTGTTGAGGGTGGTAACGTTACCTTTTGGAGTGTCTTGCTTATACTTTTCCTCGTTATCATCGTTGCCTTCCTCGCGTTTGTCGGTTACATTTGGTATTTAAGACAAAAGCGCTTGCGCCGTATGCGTGAGATTCAGGCGGCAAAACGCAAGAAAGCGATGTCATAAAAAAGAAAGACCGTGCCTTAGGCACGGTCTTTTTCTATCCATTTTCCACAAGCTTCGAAAACGGTTAATTCATCTTTTATTACTCGGAAAGAGAATCGGTCGTCCTGCTCGGCAAGCCGAAACTCCACTTCGCTCTCGGGCGGGAGTTCTTTGTGATAGCATACGTCCAATTCCCCGATAAAATGAGTGGCAAACTTCTTTGAGGGCAGGCTGTCGATTAAGAATCTCACGTATGCCGTATTGTTAATGTGCTGATTAATATCGGTATCGGTAAAGCGACAGCGGTAGGGAATGATCTTTTCCTCTCCCTCGCAAATGCGCACCTTTTGGGGTGAGGGTAGGGCAGGGGTATAGTCGGCGGCAGGTACGTCGGGCAGTTTCTCAGCGGATGCGATGGTTCGGGAATCCAGATCGATTACAGTCCAAAGCGAGGCGGCGTTTCCAATTCGCCCGTCTTTATCGGAAAACTCAAAATGCCGACGGTAAAGTCCTGCCCGTGCCGGCCCCGTTGCTGTTTTTATAGATAGCGTACTATTCCAAGCGGGGCATCGGTCAAGGCGTATGGAAATGCGGGTGATCACCCAAGCAATATGGTTATGCGATAGCGTAGAACGACCGCACCCCAATAACTCGGCGTGTTCGCCGGCAATGTTTTGCATGAGCAAAAAGAGAGCGTCGGTACGCAAATTTTCATAGCGGTCGCATCGCTCGGTATTGAGATGGTGTTGCTGGGAATGGGTTAGTTTCACGGGTTTTTCTCCTTAAAGCGAACAGAAGAGCGGTAAAGTACCCTTTACCGCTCGATGGAACATAAGTATTTATTTAATCAAAGGCTTTGTTCTTTCTGCTTTGCAAAGCATTCACTGCAATAGACGGGTCTGTCTTCTCTGGGCTGGAAGGGTACTTTGGCTTCTGCGCCGCAAGCAGCACAAGTAGCGGTGAAGTACTCTCTGTTGGCCTTAGTAGCGTTTTTGCGGGCGGTGCGGCATTCCTTGCAACGCTGGGGCTCATTCTGGAAGCCCTTCTCGGCGTAGAACTCCTGCTCGCCGGCAGTGAACACGAACTCCTGTCCGCATTCTTTGCAAATGAGTGTCTTGTCTTCGTACATTGGTATTCCCTCGCATGAAAAATATTTTTTTACCCTCGGTCGGAATTGCACCGACATTTTGAAAACACGTTCTTCTTAGTTAAACTACAAGGGCATATATCAAGCAACGGTGAGTTGCTTGGCTATCTTGGTTCGAATACGGGACAGCGCGTTTTCCACCGATTTCTCGGTTTTTCCGATCTGACGGGCGATCTCACGGTAACTCAAACCATCCAGGTGTAAGGCCAACACGTTGGACTCCATAAGCGAGAGATGATTTTTGATGATACTATGAAAACGCTCCACGCTCTCCCT
>JAZOCX010000013.1:0-5197 GCA_045596725.1 Eubacteriales bacterium | reverse complement strand
GTTTTTTATTTCCTGAAATGGCGATAAAGTAGCGTCTTCCCATACATTTTCTTGCTCATAGAATCCTATTTTTAGACGATCGGTATATTTATAGTTACCGGAAATGGCCGGCAAAAATCCACATAAAGTCTTCAAAAAGGTCGTTTTACCGATACCGTTAAATCCGGTAACCGCCATCTTTTCACCCAAGCGTAAAATCAAATTGATCTTCGGCAGAAGGGGTTGATCATAGCCTACTTCTAAATCATTAACCCATAACACAGTTTTACCAACAGGCGGCGAAAAAGAAAATTGAAAAGTAGGGGGCGGAACTTCATTTGGTTTCTCCATCAGCTCCATTTTTTCAAGCTTCTTTCTACGGCTTTTTGCCATGGCAGACGTGGATGCCCTCACGATATTGCGATTAATATAATCTTGAAGCGTAGCCACTTCTTTTTGCTGGGATTGATACTGCTTAATATATTCTTGATGCTTACTTTCTTTTTGAACCAAAAAACTCTGATAATTACCGTTAAACCGAGTCATCTTCCCGAATTCAATGTCGCAAATACAGGTTACAACCTTATTTAGGAATTCAAAATCATGACTAACCAGAATAAATGCTCCCTTGAAATTAATGAGGTATTTTGTTAGCCATTCAATATTCTCTTTATCCAGAAAGTTAGTAGGCTCGTCTAAAATCAACACATCGGGATCTTCCAGTAGCATTTTTGCAAGTAGTACCCGAATGCGCTGGCCTCCACTAAGCTTACACAACGGCGTATCCATACCAAAAGCAGGAATGCTTAGGCCATGTGCAATTTTATCGATCTGACTGTTAATCCCATAAAAGTTACGGCTTTCAAGCTCTTCCTGCATAGCGCCCGCGCGCATATATAATTTATAAAGTTCATTTTCATCGGTTGTATTGGCAATCTTAGCATTCACTTCATTGAGGCGCCGCTCGGTATCAATTAAATCAGCAAATGCTCTTGATAAAAACTCACGAATGGTAGCCTTTTCTTTACTGCCGACTTGCTGATCAAGGTAACTGACTTTGGTTTTAGGATTCCATTTGATAATGCCGCTATCAGGAATTAACTCACCAATTAACATATTGATAAAACTGGTCTTCCCTGCACCGTTTAATCCGGTTAACCCCATTTTATCACCGGCAAAAAGAGAGATACCCGTATCATTAAAAAGCTTCTTATCTCCAAAGGTATGTGTTAAATTTTTGACATCAAGGATACTCATATTGATACCTATCATTTCAATAACATATAGTTATATAATATACTATTTTCTCAGTAGTTTCAAGTATATAAAAAGAACCCGACAATCGTCGGGTTCTTTTTGTTAGTTACACTGAGGCAAGGTAGATCCCGCATAAGGCATAACGGTTACCTTCGAAGCCACCCCGCATTTGGCAAAAGCAGCATCAACAGCCTCTTGAACGGTAGAAAAAGGTGTCAAGTTAATTGACTTAACAAAGTCCGCATCCAGATCGCTTACTAAAAAAATATCGACCTTTTGCTTAACAAGAGCAATAGCCGCCGCCTTATGTCCACCAAGTTCAAAATTGCGCTTAATTTCCACTACCATCTCATCAGGAGTCATGGTGGTCATCCAACGCTCAAAGCTCTTATTTTCAAGACCTTCCTTTGCGGAAGCAACAAGGATGATAACACCGCCGTCTTTAACGGCAAATTTGGCATTATCAAGCCCTTTTTGTGCCTGATAAAGGTTGAGATCCTTAGGATATCCACCCGCAGAGCAAACTACTATTTCTGCCCTTGCGGGGATCTGCACCTTATATAGTGTATCAAGGAACCGACAACCTTCACGATGAGCATCGATATAATGTCCCGCAAAAGACTTTAATATCTTCTTATGCTCGCTAAGTACAACGTTAACGATGTAGTCAATAGGGCAAAATTCCGCAACACTGTCGATATCTTCTCGAACGGGGTTGCCGTCAATACGACCGGTTGCTGCCTCATCTCGAACCATCATAGAATGGTTGACCTGAATGGCATCACGAGTGGAAACACCTGGCATAATAGCCTTGGCGCCACCGGAATATCCCGCAAAATAGTGATATTCTATATTGCCGACACAAATTCTGCGGTCGGCATTAGCAACCACATCAAAGACATCGACAGGAGTACCCGCCTTGGTTTTTCCTAAATGAACGCAGCTTTCAGCCTTTGCATCAATGCAAGCAACCTTGTCATAAACCTCTTTGCCTACTAAACGGATCATCTCTTCCTGCGTATGCTCACGATGAGAACCAAGGGCAAAAACGACTGTAATGTCTTCATCTTTACAACCACATGCATTGAGTTCCTCTAAAATCGGAGGAATAACATCGTAGCTGGGAACAGGACGTGTAATATCACTGGTAATAATAACGATCTTCTCCCCGGGCTTAACAACTTCGCCCAGTCTGGGAGCACCAATCGGCTCTTGCAGAGAACGACGAACCTCTTCTCTACCCGCTTCTTGTACGTCTACCGGGTTGGCATTGACAGTGCAAAGATGATTTTCATCGGGAATTACAAACGAAACCTGAGTTTTGCTATAATTAATTTCAAATTTCATGATATCACCTTAACGCTTAATGCTGTGTGCACACTCACCCAGTATCGTATGAGCGGCTTCCATAATCATTTCATTTACAGTGGGATGAGGATGTACCGCCTCGGCAATTTCCTCAACCGTGCTTTCCAATTTAAGTGCCGCAAGACCTTCGCCAATCATATCCGTTGCACGATCACAGAACAACTGCAAACCTAAAATTTCACCCGTTGTTGCATCGGATACCATTTTAACAAAGCCTTCTTGTTCACCTACAATCAAGGATTTGCCGTTGCCGGTAGAAGCAAATTTACCAACCTTAACCTGATAACCAGCCTTCTTGGCGCTCTCTTCATCCAAGCCAACACTTGCAATTTCAGGTGTGGTATATACGCAAGCAGGTATCAACTTAAAGTCGGCTTTATGATGATTGCCTTCTTTACAGTTTCTTGCAGCAATCATACCCTGCTCACTGGCAGCATGAGCCAACATTTTCTTACCATTAACATCGCCAATTGCATAAATATTAGGGACATTGGTGCAGCAATAATCGTCAACAACGACAAAACCACGCTCCATTTTTAGACCAAGTGCCTCAAATCCCATATCGGCAGTCATAGGACGACGTCCGGTTGACAAGACAGCGATCTCACCTTTTTCAGAAAGTTTCTTGCCATCTTGTTCAAAATTCACAACCAAACCTTTTTCGATACCGGTTACCTTGGCATTCAAATAGAAACGTATACCCTTTTTCTCTAAAATCTTGCGCATACCTGCGGCAATTTCAGTATCCATACCAGGTAAAATTTCAGGCATCATTTCAACGATAGAAACATCGCTGCCAAAATCCTTCAAAACAGACGCAAACTCTAAGCCGATAACACCACCACCGATCATAACGGCAGACTTGGGCAATGTTGTCATTGCTAAGAATCCATCACTATCCATTACACCGGGCAAATCCGTACCGGGAATAGGAATACGTGAAGGATAGGATCCTGTTGCGATAATTGCCTTATCAAAAGTTATTGTTTGAGGCTGATCACCTGTTACTTCAATGGTGTTAGCATCCTTGAAAACGCCCGTACCACGAACCAAAGTAACCTTATTGCCACGAACCAAACCTTCAATACCACGAACTAAGCGAGAAACAACAGCATCTTTTTTTGCCGCTACTTTACCATAATCGAAGGTAACGTTTTCAGCAAAAACACCATACTCAGGTGCTTCTTTTATATCTCTGTAAAGCTCTGCTGAATGCAGTAATGCCTTAGTGGGAATACAACCACGATTAAGACAAGTACCGCCCAGAGAATCTTTTTCAATCAAAACCGTTTTCATGCCAAGCTGGGCGCTGGCAATTGCGGCAACATAGCCTCCGGGACCGCCGCCCAGAACGGCAACTTGATATTGATTAGCCATTTTTATACTCCTAAAAATTTTGATATAGGGCGTGCAACGCAAAGCTACACGCCCTTAGACAAAATTACATCATCAAATACGGATTCTGAAGCAAAGTCTTAACATACTGCAAGAACTGAGCAGCAGGCGCACCATCAATGATTCTGTGATCATAGGTAAGCGAAAGGGTCATAATCGGACGAATTACAATCTCACCCTTCTCCACAACCGGGGTATCAACAATCTTACCGACAGCCAAAATACCTGCCTCGGGAGGATTGATGATCGCAGTGAAGGAGTCAAGATCATACATGCCCAGATTGGTAATGGTAAAGGTACCATCGGTATACTCTTCACGAGACAATTTGCCCGATTTTGCTTTTCCTGCAAGATCGGCAATTTCAGTATGAATTTCTACAACCGATTTAGCCTGAGCATCCTTAATATTCGGGACAATCAAACCGCCATCAATAGCAACGGCTACACCCATATTAACATAGTTACGAGTGATGATATCGTTACCACGAACAGTAGAATTGAGCATCGGGAATTTAAGCAATGCGTGGGAAACAGCCTTTACCAAAATATCGGTATAGGAAACCTTAATATCAGCATCTTTAAGCTTAGCTCTGAAACGAACCGACTCAGTCATATCAACATTCATACGGTGATTTGCCTGCGCCATAGAGGTCAAGCTGGTCATCATATTATTGAAGATAGCACGACGCATACCCGTAATAGGAATAGCCGTTTCTACGTGAGCAGTTACCTCAGCAGGGACAAAGGCAGACTTAGCCAAAATATCAAGCACATCAGCCTTCATAACCTTACCATTAGCACCGGTACCCTTAACATCAGCCAAATCAACGCCGTTTTGCTCAGCGATAACCTTAGCAACGGGCGTTGCTTTAACGGAGGGAATGGTGGTATTCAAAACATCCTTTTCAATAACCAAACCATCAGGACCACTTCCGGCAACAACGGAAATATCAATGTCCTTTTCCTGTGCTCTCATACGTGCACGAGGAGTAGAAAATACTCTCTCACCCTCTACACGCTGAATAGCAGGAGTTGCAACAGCCGTTTCAGTCTTTACCTCGGGAGCCGAAGAAGTCTCAGCAACGGGAGCACTTGCAGCAGGCGCAAGAAATGCCGATACATCCGTACCCGCTTCACCGACAACAGCAATTGTCTCGGTAATGGGAACTACCTCACCCTCGGCACGAACAATTTTCAG
>JAZOCX010000012.1:0-22239 GCA_045596725.1 Eubacteriales bacterium | reverse complement strand
TGCTGTTCTTGTTACCGGAGTTGCTGTTCTTGTTGCCGGTATTGTTGTTATTGTTGTTGCCGTTGTCAGCGTTGTTGTCGTCGTTGGTGTCGTTGGTATCGTTATTTTCATCGCCAACGTTATCGCCAACATTGTCCTGGTTTTGATCGTCAGGATTTACAGGATCGCCACCGCAGCCGGCGAGAATGCCAACCATGAGGAATACGGCAAGCAAAATTGCAATTACCTTTTTCATTTTCTTTTCTCCTAAAAATTTTTTACTGCATCGCGAGTCGATGCTTAGCTACGAGTACATTATACCACCCGTTGCCAAAAAAGGCAAGACTTAAAAAGTTAAATTTTCTTTTAACTTTTAGGTAAAATTTAGATAATTTTCACAAAAGGCGGGCAGGAAAACCTGCCCGTCTGTTTGTTTTTAAGTGATTACTTCTTGGTGAAGTAGATCATGTGGGCTACTTCCTCACGGGGGAAGTATATTTTGAGGCCGAGGGTCATCAACTGCTCGCCGGTGAACTCCTTAATTTCCTCGTTGTCGACGTTGCGGAACTGGTAGGTAGCGTTAGCGTCGAGATTGCGGAAATAGAAGGTGGTGTATTCCTTAGAGGAATAGGTAGGACGGAAGCAGACGAAGAATCCCTTGGAGCCGTCAGTCAGCTGGAACTGATAGCCGGCGTTTTCCGCATCGGTGTCATCACCGAGGCCCTGACGCAGGATATACATATCGCCGATGAACATATCGCGGTTGTAAACCATCTCGTTGATGAGCTTATCAGCCAGAGAGATGTTACTCAAAACACCCATGGTAGCACCGCTGCCCATGAGGGAGCGATAGCCGTACTCGCCGTTAGCGCCCTGAGTAGAAGGCATGCCGCCGTGGATGGGGATCCACCAGGACAGGTAAGCACCCTGAGAACGGATAGCGGAAGAGATGGTGTGATCGGTTTCGGGACCAACGGTGTAGTCGGTACGCCACAGAGGAATGGAGAGTTTGCACATGTTGATTTCAAGCAAGCAGCCGCCGGAAGCGCAGTTGTCGATCTGTCTGCCGGAATCCTTAATGGCTTGGAGGAAACGGTAGTGTCCGGCTACGTATTTAAGCTCGGTTACACCGACGCGCTTACCGGCAGAGCTCTCCTGAGCGTCCTTCTTCTCCCAAGAGGAGAGAGGCGTGAAGTTGTAGTCCTGACGGTAGAAATCGCAGTCCATTTCATCGAGCAAACCAGTGATCAAGTTGATCATGTAGTTGCAGGCTTCTTCATTACCGAAGTCATAGTAGTAAGTGCCGGCATCTACACCGGTTGGCAAGAAATAGCTGGGATGTTCTCTGTGGATCTTGGTGTTCTTTACCGCACGGCCGGGTTCAAACCATACGAGGATGTCGGTGCCGTTGGCGTCGTGCCACTCATTGAGTTCCTTAAAGCCGTTGGGGTAACCGGGGCTGAAGTACCAGTTACCGGCCTGCTCTGCCCATTCGGTACCATGAGTGCTTTCGGAAACTACGTCGCCGTACCAACCGGCGTCAATCCACTGATATTCAAAGTACTGCTCGTTCTCTACAACACGGTTCATGATTTTGAGATGCTTCTCAACGTCCCAACCGCCCCAGGTGTTGATGGTGATCGGTGCATAGGTTACCTTGGTACCGTCTGGCTTGGTGGGGGTGTAGGATTTGAGCATCAACTGACGCCATGCGTTATGGCCGTCTTCCTGATTACCGTCAAAGAACTGAATAACGATGGTGGGCGAAGTAAGGGTCTCGTTCGCCTTCATGTAGTAGTTGGTTACGTTCATACCGGCAGCAACCGCAGTTTTGCCGTTAGTGTTGTTGAAAACAGCTCTCCAAGTACCGCCCCAGCCGATAGCCAGCATAACGCCGTTGGTCTGGTCGGGACTCATGATATCAAACCAAGGCCAAGCCTGCTGAGCGGCACGGCCGGTGTAGTAAGAACCGGTCTGATATCTAGTTACCTGACCCAGGTCAGTGGTAATGGGCTGATAGGTGGTAACGGTGTTGGTCTCACCACCGGTGGTGGTAACGAGAGCGTTAGCGATATCAAACTGAGAGTCGATCATCATAACATCAGAGATAACGCCGGTATTGGACGAGCCTCTGTTGGTCCAGGTGCCGACCCACTCCAAAGAGCCGAACTCTGCATCATAGAGAATAGTGATGAGGAGTTCAAGTTTATTCTTGGTATAGGTTACGTTCCAACCCTGAGCGGTCTTAGTAACCGTCTTAGCCCAAGAACCGATGTGATCCTTATAAGCCTTACCGTCATACTTAAAGCTCATGAGGTTGTTGTTGTTGATCTGAGCCATAATCCATGCCTCAGCACGGTTACGCTCGGAAACGGTAGCGGTGTTGACCTGAGCGGTCTGCGCACCGGCCAACTGCTGAGGGCCGGTGTAAACGTTGCTTTCAACCTTCTGCTCAGATTCTGCGTTCTGATTGATGTCGGAGGAAGCGTCATTATTCTGGGTATTGCCGCAAGCAACGATCGAGAAGATCATCAGCAGGCAAAGAACCGCTGCAAGAATCTTTTTCATTACTTTACTCCTCCTTTTTTCTTAGATGCTAACAAGAAGACTACGATCAGGATGCCGGCAAGCAGCACGCCTGCACCGAGAATCAAGGCAATAATCAACGGATCGTTGTTGATGATGGTGGTAGCAGTATTGCCGACGTTGGTGTTGGTATCGCCGTCGCCGTTGTTGCCGCCGTTGTTATCATCATAATAATTATCATCGTAATAATTATCGTCATAATAGTTATCGTCGTAATTATCGTCGTAGTTGTCGTCGTAATTATCGTCGTAATTATCATCATAATTATCGTCGTAATTATTGTCGTTGTTATTGTTATCGTTGTTGTTATCGTTGTTGCTGTCATCGCCGGGCTGTTCGGGCTTGGGTTCCTCGGTAGGAGCCTTATCATCGTTTCCGTCGCCTAAGAACATGATGTCGAAATCCCAGTTCTGAGAGTTGGCGGTAATGTTCTCAATCTTGTCGCGGTCAATGGGGTAGTTAAGGTCAACCAATGCGTTGTTAAGGTCGATCAAAACAGCCTCGTAACCGGGAACGTTGATACGGTTAGGAACGAGATACTTTTCGCCGTCTAAACTGGTAATGTTGTCGATCTTACCGTCAAGGGCATGAACAGCGGAGTCGTAAGAAACTTCCTCGACCGAAATGAATACACGGTACATACCGTTTTCCATTTCATAGGCATAATCCTGCAAGTCGTTAGCTCTGGACTTGATTTCAGGAATGGTTTCGCAGCCGGCGAACTCACCGAACAAACGAACCAAGATCTTGTCGTGTGCTTCGTCAACCCAGAAGATGTTGCAGCCCCAATACATAGGCTGGTCAGGGTTGCCGCCTTCGTCAACGGTATACAAGATACCGCCTAAACTGTTACACATACGAAGGTCGATAAAGGGACCGTAGTTCGTACCGTGCATGTTGAGTGCAATCGGCTCGGAGAATTCGAGCACGATTTCATAGTCGTTGATGATGGTAGCCGATTTCAGGGTAACGTCCCCGGCCTGGGCACCGGAAGTGCTCAACGCCAAAGACAACACCAAAGCGACCGCCAACACCAGCGTGATAATCATACGAAATTTTTTCATATTATTATTCCCTCACTGTTTAGAATGTCGCACATGCGAACATTCGTGTTTCTTATCGGGAGGGCTCAGAGGAGCCCTCCCCCTGCGTGATTTTTACTTGTTGGCTTTTTTACGAACGAAGAACAGGATCAGAGCCAGCGCCAAACCGGCAACCGCAATGGCAGCCGAGCCGATAATGAAGGGCAGGTAGTTGGTCGCATAAATGGTCTGAGGACGGTCATTCGAATCGTTGTTTCCGGTGTTGGTGTCATCATCACCGTCATCATAGTTGTCGTCGTAATTGTCGTCGTAATAATTATCGTCGTCGTAGTAATTATCATCGTCGTAATAATCATCTTCATAATAATCATCATCGTCGTAATAATTATCGTCGTCGTAATTATCGTCGTTGTTGTCGTTGTTGGTATCGTCATTGCCGGTGTTATCATCCTCAGGAATACCGTCAAGATCGATGTCAAAGAGGATCTTGGTGCTCTCCTCGGTCTCGTGGTTGGCTTTGAGGTGGTGGATACCGGCAGCATCGGTGATACCCATGATACGTGCCGAGAAGACTTCGGTGTCCTCTTCGGTACCGTCGAAGTTATCGGCGATAACGAAGGTAATGCGAGCACCCTTGTTCCAAGCGAACTGATCTTCATAGTTAAAGATCTGATCCAGGCTGTCAGCACGGTTAGTTTTAAGGGTCCAGATAACGACGTTCTTCTGGCTATCGCTCTTGTACTCGCAAACGCCCTTGAAGATAGCGGAACGACCGTCAGCCAGCGATTCGAGAGCACCCTTCTTGGTCAGGTACTGAACGCTGAAGGTTACGTTATCAGAATCAATCACAACGTCTCTGTTAAAGGTCAGCTGGATTCTCTGGTCGTCAAGAGCAATAACCGAGAGAAGCTCGAGTTCGTCGCCTTGGAGCAGACCGATGTTGAGGTCGGTAATGATGCCGTCAACGGTGTAGTAGGTGTAGTTAGCGAGAATGTTGGCATTGCCGTTCTTGTCGAGCATGTTGTCAACAAAACCGTTGTAAGCCTGAATCGTAACGCCGTTAGCAGCTACTTCTTCAATGGAGAATACCCATCTGTACTTATCCTTGTAGCGAGCCAGTGCGCCTTCCCAGTTGCACAGGTCATAGAAGTTATCTACGCCGAACATCTGGTTGGACTTAATGGTCCAAATAATAGCCCTGTGAGAATCGTCTTCCCAATGCCATTCGTAAGCACCCCACTGCATGGGCTGATTGAAGGGAGCATCGGAGTAGAGGAGGTTGTTAAACTCGTCAACCAAACGCAGACCGAAGAACGGGGTCTGACCTTCAGTGAAGTAAACAGGCTCAGAGAAGGAGATCTTGATCTGAGTGTCGTTGATGATCTTCACGTCAGTCTTAATGGTGTTATCCTTATAAGATCTGATGATCAGAGTCTTGTAAGAATCACGGTCATGCGGGTAGAAGTTAGCATCGAGTGCAATATCATGATTATCGGCACGAACAATGCCTTCTACGTGGTTGTTATAAGCAATTCTGACAGGATCGGTTTCTTCGAAGCACAGCGCAATGTAAGCGTTGGGCGAGAGGCTGTTCCAGTCATACTCTAACCACTGGCTAAACGGATCGCCACCAACAACCGTATATATAATAGAAGTTTTGGTGGAATCGGCGTACTCCCAAGTGGTGCCCCACATGAAGGGAGTATTGACAGCAGCGGCGAAGGGAACCCAAGCGCTGTTAGCGTCATAACCCTCGGAAGCGAGAGTGAAGGCGCCGGTAGCGGCATCGATATAAATCTGATTGCCGGAACCGTCCTGAGTCAGAACCTCATCGGTAAAGATACCGAGGAAGGAGTTGTAATAGAGAGTCTTACCGCTTTCGTGGAAAGCACGAACGGTAACGAAGGGCTCGTTAACCATGTCAACGGGAGCCGAGAAGGTAACCTTGATCTTGTTTTCCTCATAAGCCTCAGCCGAGAGAACCGTCAAGGTGCCCTCGATGAGGGTGCCGGTAATATCAAGAGTCAAAGCATCGAGCATGTTGGGATGGAAGTAGGTGGTAGCCATACCGACACCGTCGATACCGCCGAAGGACTCGATGATACCGTTAGACATAACGGTAGGACTCTGCTCCTCGAATACGAGGCAGAACTTGCCGGGATGGAGATCCACGAAGTTCTTGATAGCGCCCGCAGGGTCAAGCAGGTCGGCAATGTCAGTAACCATATTGGCCTGATTGTTTTTAATGTTAATTTTGAAGACGGTGTTGGTGGCATCAGCAGCGACAATCTCAACGCCCCACTGCATAGGACCGTAGATAGCGGGATAGATATCGCCGTTGTAGTAAAGGATGCCGTTGTTGTTGACGTAACGGATAGCCGCAAAGTACTTGCCGCCGGTGGTCAGGTCAACGGGATAGTTAAAGGTAATGGTCAACTCGTTCTCACCGGTGATGATGGCATCGGTAACGGTGATGCCGCCGGGGAGGAAGGCGGTAACGTTAGCGTAAGCACCGTTAAAGCCGTTGAGGTCGTTAGCTTTGAGCATACGAGCGGGATTGGCAACAGCGGTAACGCCGTCAACCATACCGTTGGCAGGATCGCAGGGAGGATTCTCTTCAATACCGAAGCGAATACCATACTTAGCCAACTCACCGGGCAAACCGTTGCTGGCAGCCAGAGCGCCGACGTCGGTATGCTCGTCAAAGGTTACGCGAATGGCCTTCTGTGTCGAGTCAACGTAACTCCAACCGCTGAAAATCCACTGCATCGCATAAGCGCCTTCGGTACCCTCGGGAACCTTGGTAACTTCGCCGTCGATGTCGGAATAGATCCAAACGAGATCATTGTTCTCGTCAACAGCACGCAAAGCAAGGAAGACGTTGGAGCCAATGTTTACCGGCTCAGAGAAGGTAACAACGAGTTCGTTCTTAGCGGTCTGCTCAACGAGGGTGATCGAAAGAGTAGAAGAAACGTAGCCACCTGCGGTGTACAGGTCGAGGTTGCAGAGCAACTTCTTAGATGCGCCAACCTCCAACATACCGTCAGGCGTAGTATCGGAAATACGCAACTCAGCATCAGTGCTGATAGAATCGGAGAAGGTGAAGAGAACAGAAGTGCCTTCAATAACCGTTGCGGTAGGCGCAATCTGAGTGCCGCCGTTGTTGAGAACAACAGTCAGACCGTCAAGCGTGGTGATAGCGCCGTTAAAGGTAACACGAATCTGGTTGGTACCGACAATGTCGATGGACTGGATACGGATGGTATCCTTAATAATAGCACCGTCGCCGCCGGGAACAACAACACTGCCGCCGCCACCGCCGCTGCCGCCGAGCGGAGTAACGGGAGTAACGTTGCGCTCACCCCAAACGTTGTGGTTGTCAGCGTTGAGCTTGCTTCCGTTAGCGCCGATAACGCCGTCTACGACACGGTTAGCGCCGAGTACAGCGCCGAGGCCGGCACCGGTAGAAGCATTATCCTCGAATACAAGGCAGATCTCAGCGCTTGCGCCGTTAGCCGCATTGTAGGTATCACGGATAATGGTGAGGTTGAGGTAGGGCGTATCGCAGTAAACGTTGAAGACCTTGTTATCAGTGGGGCTGAAAATAGCACTGAACTGCATGGCATCTTCTACGCCGTCGCCCGAGTAATCGAAGTTCTTGTAAGAACCGTCATCGGTAATACGGAAACCAACGAACCAAGTAGCTTCAAAGTTCACTTCCTGGTTGAAGGTTACGGTGTAGTTGTTGTCGTCAACCTGCTGTACGCTGTCGATGTTGAGCATATAACCGCCGTTGGTAACGTTAACGGTAGCACGCTCTTCCACGGGCATCGCACGGTTGTTGGCATAGAGCTTCTTCATACCATCGAGCGAGGTGATATGATCAACCATGTAGTTACCGCCGTGCATAACGCCGCCGACAGCACCGCCGCGCAGAGCGGAGGAGGTCATATCATTGTCGAGGATGGAAGCCTGCAAGTAATAACCGCTTGCCAGCTCGCCGTTCTGAACGATGGGATTGCCGTTGGTATCGGTAATACCGGCCAGGTAACCCATAATGTTTTCATACTTAGGCATCGTACCGATATACTTGGTACCGTCAACCGAATAAGCACGAACGTCGGTGATGGCGAACTGAATCTCATCGCCGGGCTCGGCCTTGGCAACGCCGTTCTTGTTGCTCAGCAACTCGCCGTTGGCGTTGTACAGACGGATGAAGTAGTTAGCGGAACGATGATAGGACGTACCGATGTTAGCCAGATTGTTAAAGCCCTGAACGGGTTCCGAGAAGGTCATAACAACGTAGCCTTCCATCGCGCTGTCGGGGTTGTTGTAGTAAACCGCCGAATTAAAGAGGATGGAATCGGTCGTGTTGTTGAGTGCTTCCATAGCCGAAGCCTTGGTGATCTTGCAAGCAGCCGTATCGATAACGATCTTGCCTGCTACACCGGCAGCCGAGAAGTTGGCAACCAAGGGAGCGTGGGTGTTGGAATCCCAAACCGAATCAACGTAGCCGTTGAAATGGCCTTCGCCCGAAGCTTCCTCAATGGTGCCGGCAATGTCAGCCAACATATAGTAAGCATACACCTTCGCATCATCAGCCACGGTAGCGTTGTAGGCTTCTACCATAGAAAGCATGGTGTTGATGGTGTTGTAGGTAGCAGCATCAAGAGCCGTCGTTCTTACGTAACCGCCAACGTAGGATTCCATAGGCATCGCAATGTCGGTATAGGTAGGATCCAAACCGGCAGCGCCCCAGACCTGATAGGTGCCGGTAGCGGTGTCATAGCCCATGAACTCGCCGTACTTGTTCATTACGCGGATACGGCCGTCGGTAAATGCGTTACCACGGAAAGCATAGATGGCTTCACCGGAGAAACCGATGGTCAACTGCTTGGTGGTATCGTTCAGTACGGCACTGGTCATTACCATAGCGCCCTGCTCCAAAGTCGCAACCTGAACGGTAACGCCATCGGCAACGCCGTCGCAGTTGCCGTAGAAGCTTACGTTGCTCAGCTGAGCCGGCAGGTAAGAGTTGGTGCCTTCATAGATGCCGTCGATCACGCCGTTGGAAGCATAAGCGGTATTCACCGTAGCTCCGGTGTAGGCATCGGCATCAAACAAACGAATTACGAGAACACCGCGCTGAATCTTAGCCAGCTCAACCCACTCGTCGAGGGTGTTGATGTCTCCGTCGAATACGCTCTTGTCAACACGGTTGCCGTTAGCAACGTCGTGAACGTTTGCGACAGCATAGGAATCCGTCCAGGAGAATACGTAGGTATTCACGTCGTGGTCAGGATGTCTGGTCAGTGTGCCGGTAACGTAGGCAGCACCGTTGCCACTGGTCGCAAAGTCGGTAGACCAAGCGTTAAGTCCGTTGTTCGGATCGCAGTTGATGATGGTCATAACAGCGCCAACCTTGGCATTGTCAACCATCAGAGGTCCGCCACCCGATAAATACAACTGTACGCTCTGATTGAGATCATAGGTACCGGTTGTTGCCCAGGTGTCGGGCATCTCCGTTGCACTAAGCAAACCGAATTGATATTCCGTGTTTGCATGACCCGAACCGACAGCACTGGCTGACATAGGCAAGCCTAAAAGCAGGCAGGCCGCCAGCACGAGGGCCGTCAATTTTTTGAGTGCTTTCATAAGTCTCCTCCGTTTCTTGTGCGTGTTCTCACGCTGGATATAAATAGTACGAATTTTCCTATTTTTGCCAAACGGGCGCAAAAAAGCCAAAGATACGTACTCGTATTACCACTATACCACAATCTTTCCAAAATTACAACGAAAACTTTTTCAGCCGATTTCCACAAAATGCCTTCTTCTTAACATTTTATACACATTTAAGTATTGGAATTAGGGCGTTTGTTCTTTTGCGCGGCCATCTTTTGTAGATACAGGCCAAAAATAAGTGTTATCCACAAAATTTTTCGTCATTTCCTACAATTTTAATGCTAAAAATTAGCAACTTGCCAAACGCCGATGATTTTGTTATACTGAAAGAAAAAAGGAGGATCTGTAAATATGAAAAAGATCTTAAATGAATTTAAGGAGTTCATCTGCCGTGGTAACGTGCTGGATATGGCGGTTGGCGTTATCATCGGTGCTGCTTTCAAGAGCATCATCGATTCGTTGGTTAACGACCTGATCATGCCTGTCATCTCTCTGCTTGTCGGCAAGACCGACTTTACCAATCTGTTTATTGCGCTCGACGGCAAAAACTACGCCACGCTGGAAACGGCGCAGGCAGCCGGCGTTGCCACCTTTAATTACGGCAACTTCATTTCCACCGTGATCAACTTTTTGTTGATGGCAGTCGTTATCTTTGCTTTGGTTAAGGCAGTAAATATGGTATCGAAGATCGGCAAGAAGCCCGAAGCTCCGGCTGACCCCACCACCAAAGAATGCCCCTTCTGCCGTACCGAGATCGCTATCGGCGCCACCCGTTGCCCTCATTGCACCTCGAAACTGAAAGAGGAAAAATAAATGCAACCCGGCTTTATCCCCTTTGAAATGCATCTGCACACCAAAGAAGTGAGCGCCTGTGCGAGAGACGATGCGGCAACGATGATGAAAGCGCTCGTCGATAAGGGCTTTGGCGGCGTATACATAACCGACCATTTAAGCCCCTACGGTCTGGCTCATTTCGCTTCAAGCACCAACGACTATTTCAATCTCACCCTTTCGTGGGAGGAGATCGTAACCCGCTATCTGAGAGGGTACGATACGGCAAAATTAGTCGGCGAAGCGATGGGCTTGAAAGTCTTTTTGGGTGCGGAGCTCACCTTAGAGCAAGGCCCCGAGGACTATCTGATTTACGGGGTTGACCGTGAGTTTTTAATGGCGCATCGCTATATACACACCTATTCCCTGCCCCAGTTAAAGCAGGCGGTAAACAGTTACGGCTTGCCTTTAATTCAGGCGCACCCGATGCGGGAAAACCTGACTTTGCAAAAGCAAGACCATATCGACGGCATCGAGGTATTTAACGGTGCCGGCGAAGAACGTAACCATAATGCGTCGGCGCTGGAAGAAGCGCAAAAGCGCGGCTGTCTGATGACGTCGGGAAGCGACGCCCACGCGGCCGACGAGGTCGGCAGAGGCGGTATGTGGCTGCCCGACGATATTGAGGACGGATTTGAGATGGCGCAATATATCGCCGCCTACAATAAAGAGATCCAACTGATCTGCAACTAAAAAAAGGAAGAGCCTATGCTCTTCCTTTTTTAGTGCTATCATACACGAATAATGTTTTTACTTTTCTTTACGGCATAGTCCAGAGCAATTTTGGTTCCGCTTTTGCGACCGGTCGGGAGGCTTTGCTCTTCATAATAAACCACACAATAGTGGCTTTTGTCTATCATCTCATAGTTGCGCTCTACGTACGACGCTCTGCCCGCATTCCTTATCTTTTCGGAGAAGTAGGTGTCTTCGTAGTTTTCTAATAAATATTTTTTATACTGCTCACCGATAAGCGGATATTCTGCCCGTACATAAACTCGTTTTATGTACGGGTATTTTCTTTTTATTTCACCTACCATTTCAACGCACAAACTGTTAAATCGACTTTTGCTCCCAAAAAGAAAGGTATCAGCGTGTTTTTCAACAATCAGCCATTCAATTATTTCACGAAGTTTTGATTTTAACTCTTCCGTTTCGTTTATATTTCTATGTCCCAAAAAACAACAGATATTGTTATCCACAATCAATCACCACCACGCCAAGTCTACCATATATAGCCCAAAAAGTCCATATATGGTCGATATTGTTTTTCTAAAAAGCATAAACTATATGCAGAGCTTTTTAGAGGTGATAGGATGGATACAAGAAAAGCCGTAGCCAATCGGTTGTTGGAACTGTGCGAGGAGAAGCGGTTGTCGGTAAATGCCTTGGCGAGAATCTCTGCCGTTCCGCCCTCAACGTTAAAGAACATCATAAACGGCGGGAGCAAGAATGCAGGCGTGGTTACGCTTAAAAAATTGTGCGACGGCTTGGAAATATCTCTTTATGATTTTTTCAACACCGAAACGTTTAAGGCTCTGGAACAGGAAATTAAATGATTCCCCGTTAATAAAAACTCTCTGCTGACATTCAGCAGAGAGTTTTGTTATCTTTTTTCAACAACTTCGCCTTGTTTTTTATAAATGTGATTGGCTTCAAGCGTACCTCTGAACATCGACAGGGGATACAACTGACAATGCTTGCCGATGACCGAGCCGGGGTTGAGGATACTGCCGCAACCCACTTCGGTATAGTCGCCCACCAAAGCGCCGATCTTGCGCAGACCCGTCTCCATCGGCACCTCGTCTTTAATGACGATGTTACTGCCGTCGCTCTTTAAGTTGGAGGTAATAGCCCCCGCACCCAAGTGCGAACGGATCCCGAGAATGGTGTCGCCCACGTAGTTGTAGTGGGGTGCCTGCGCCTTGTCAAAGAGGATGCAGTTTTTCAGCTCGGTCGAGTTACCCACCGTAGCACCCTTGCCGACAATGGCACTGCCCCGGATAAAGGCACAGTGGCGGATCTCGGCGCCGCGGTCAATGATGCAGGGGCCGGTAATGCTGGCAGAAGGCGCCACTTTGGCGTCTTTGGCGATCCAAACGTCCTCGCCCACCTGCTCAAAATCCTCGCCGAGGGTCGGGCCGAGTGTAAGAATAAAATCCTTGATCCCTTTGAGCGCTTCCCAAGGGTATTCGGTCTTCTCCAACAGCGGAGCCGCAATGGTACCCGTCAGGTCAAATAACTCGGTGGTTTTCATGTTCATAGGGCATACCCCTTGCTCTCGATCACAGCAACAATGCCGTCTACCGCCTTGGCACAAGCCTCGTCGGTGGGGGCTTCGGCCATGACACGAATGAGCGGCTCCGTACCGCTTTCACGTACCAAGATACGTCCGTCATCACCAAGCTCGGCACTCGCCGCCTCGATAGCCGCCTTCACGTCGGCATCGTTAAGGGTGGTCGCCTTGTCGGTTACACGCACGTTGGTTAATTTCTGAGGGTATACGGTTACCGGCTCAGCCAACTGACCGAGCAGTTTATGGGTATCCATCATCACGTCCATCAGCTTAATGGCGGTCAACAAACCGTCGCCGGTGGTGGCGTATTTGCTGAGAATGATATGACCGCTCTGCTCACCGCCCACGCCAAAGCCTTTTTCTTTCATGCAGGCGTACACGTATTTATCGCCGACAGCCGTCTTTTCATAGTCAATGCCCACCTTGTCAAGTGCCTTATACAGACCAAAGTTCGACATAACGGTGGTAACAACGGTATTGCCGGGGAGCTTATCACGGCTCTTCATATTGGTAGCGAAGATATAGAGGATGAGGTCGCCGTCAATGAGCTGACCCGATTTGTCAACGGCCAGGCAACGGTCGGCATCGCCGTCAAAGGCAAAGCCCACGTCAAGCCCCTTTTCCACAACGAGTGCCTGCAAAGCCCCGATATGGGTCGAGCCGACGCCGTTGTTGATGTTCAGTCCGTCGGGCGCATCGCCGATAACGTAGGTTTTGGCGCCGAGCGCATCAAAAACGCTCTTGGCGATCTGCCAAGTCGAGCCGTTGGCACAGTCAAGGCCGACACGCATCCCCTTAAAGGAGCTTCTTGCCAGCGAAATGAGATAGCCGATATAGCGGTTGCGTCCCGAAGAATAGTCAATGGTACGGCCGATGGCATCACGCTCGGCAAAAGGAATTTCGGGGATCAGCCCGTCGATATATTTTTCAATCTCGTCGATAACCTCCTGCTCCATCTTCTCCCCGTCGCCGTTGATGAGCTTAATGCCGTTATCGTAGTAGGGGTTGTGAGAAGCCGAGATCATAATACCGCAGTCAAAATCCTCTCGTGCGGTAACGTAGGAAACGCTTGGGGTAGTGGTAACGTGTAACAGGTAAACGTCGGCGCCCGAAGCCACCAAACCGGCGGAAAGGGCATCTTCCAGCATGTAACTGCTGCGACGGGGATCCTTGCCGATGACTACTTTGCATTTGTGATCGCGACCGTAGTACCAGCCGAGGAAACGACCCACCTGATAGGCGTGCATCGCCGTTAAGGTGCGGTTAGCCTCACCGCGGAAACCGTCCGTTCCGAAATATTTTCCCATACAGATAATCCTCCGTTTGCGGAAATAAATTTTTTTCTTCATCATAGCACTCTGCTTTTTTACTGTCAATGCTTTTGCGTAAAAAAACGAGAGGGAAAGGCCTATTATTACCTTTCCCTCTTTTTCGCTAAATAGCATATTTTTCTTTGTAATGCTCGTACATATCCTTATAATTGGGGTCGTCCACACGGGCGGCACGCAGGGTTTCGTGGAGATTCATGTCGTTATGCGCCACGTCGATCACGCAACCCGCAATGTTGGAGCAATGGTCGGCCATACGCTCCAAGTCGGTCAGCATATCCGACCAAATAAAGCCGGCGTTGATACTGCACTCGCCCCGTTGCAAACGCTCAATGTGTTTCACACGGAGTTTTTTGCGCAGACGGTTGACCACCTGTTCAAGGGGCTCAACGAGATAGGCCATCTCACGGTTATCCGATTCAAAGGCCTGGAAGGACAACTGCTCGATCTCCTCAACGGCGGCGAGCATTTGACCAAGCTCGGTTTTTGCCTTATCGGAAAGGGTAACCCCGCTCGTGATCATTTCCTGCGCCGACTGAGCAATGTTCACGGCGTGATCGGCCATACGCTCAAAGTCGCCGATCAAACGAAGGAGTTTTGCCGCCTCCACGCTGTCCTTCTCGGTCAGCTGACGGGCGCTGAGTTTAACAAGATAACTGCCGAGCTCGTCTTCATAGGCATCGGTGCGCTTTTCCATCTCTCGCACCCGCTCCATACCCTCGTCGGAAAACTTACTGAGCAGTTCAAAGGCAAGCTGACGGGCACGGCTCGATTCGTGCGCCATTTCAATGGCAACCTCACGGCAACGCCCCAACGCCATCGGGGGCGTGGCGAGCAGACGCTCGTCGATCTTAACGGCTTTTTCGTTATCATCACCGGGCACAAGGCGAATGACCAGCTTTTCGAGCATGCCGATAAGCGGAAGCATAATGATGGTGCACAATACGTTAAAGGCGGTATGTACCACGGCAATGCCCACCCCGTCGGCAGCTGCCGAGAGAATAACGGGAGCGAGCAACCAACGGACAAGACAGAAAACAACCAACCAAATAGCGGTACCGATCACGTTAAAGGACAGATGCACCAAAGCGGCACGGCGGCCGTTTTTATTGGTGCCCACCGAAGAGATCAAAGCGGTGATGCAGGTACCGATGTTCTGACCCATAATAATGGGCACGGCAGCAGCGTAGGTAACACCGCCGGTGGAAGCCAGCATCTGCAACACACCCACCGAAGCCGAAGACGACTGAATGGCAGCCGTCAAAATAGCACCGACCATCAGGCCGATAATGGGGTTTTCAAATAAAACGAACATTCTCTCCAATACGCTGTATACCTCAGGCACGTCAGCGATCATGGAGGAAATATCGGTCATGGTGTTCATACCGAACATCATCACGGCAAAGCCGAGCAGAATGGTACCCGTTTCCTTGGTCGTGCTCTTTTTGCAGAACATATACATAACGATACCGACCACCGCCAGCACCGGCACGAAGGAAGAGGGTTTGAGAAGCTGAATAAAGAAGTTATCACTGCTGATACCGCTCAAACTCAAAATCCAAGCGGTAACGGTGGTACCGATGTTGGCACCCATAATGACGTTGATGGCCTGACGCAGGGTCATCAGCCCCGAGTTGACGAAGCCGACCACCATAACGGTCGTGGCGGCCGAACTCTGGATAATGGAAGTAACGCCGAGCCCCGTAGCAAGACCGGCTATACGCCCCGTCGTTAAGCGGCCGAGGATGGAACGCAAACTGCTTCCCGCCCGTCTTTCCAGCGCATCGCCCATCACCTGCATACCAAACAGGAACAGACACATGGCGCCCAGCATAGTTAAGACATCAAAAACTGTCATTTTATATCTCCTTCACAGCTTTATGCACTGTTTAGTATATATCATTTGGCAGATTTCGTCAACAGTCGATAAGCCAAAAACCAACAGACAACCCCAAAAACCGCCATAACCGGCACCAAGCGGTTGGGCACCGTTATCCCGCCGAAATGCTCACCGATCACCGAGGAAAGATTATTGAGCAGGTGGAAAAGCACACCCCACCAAAAATGCCCCGTTTTGCAAACGATATAGGAAACGGCAATCCCTAAAACGGTGAGCGGAAGAATGCGCCACAGATCCAAATGGAATACACCGAAAAGAAGCCCGATCACCGTCGCCGAAAACCAGGCAGGCATATTTTCAAAGGTTTTTCGGAGCACTCCACGGAAAAGCGCCTCTTCGCAAAAAGCAGGCAACGTCGCCACGAGCGGCAAAGCGATCGACCAAGTCGCCCCCGCCACCTGCCCCACCTCTTCGAGACGGTCGCCCACCTGCGGAAAGGCCCACAGACAAAGAATGTTCGCCACCAACGAAAGAGTGATGCCGGCGGCGTACATCAGCGCAAACGCCCCCGTCTCTTTGAGCGTGATGCGGGAAAAACCAAAGGTTTCTTTGAAAGAATAACCGAGCATTTTATTGCCGACCAGCGCTATACCAAGCGTCATCAGTTCCGTCAGCGCCAGCCCTACGTAGCCGTATGCGCTTTGCAGCGGAAACCCGACAAGCGCCAGCAAAAGCGCCGCTATCAAAAAGAGCAAAAGCCCCGATAATTCCTTTTTCATACCCTCACCTCTCTTGATTTATCTTAGCATAACCGCCCTGAAAAGGCAAACAAAATGCTCCTTGCATTTTTAGTAAATATCTAGTATAATACAGTTACTTTTATTAAAAGGAGTTGGTTTTAGTCCATGGACGATGGCAGTCCGATAACCTACCTGTTACTGATATTGGTATGTTTATGCCTGAGCGCCGTATTTTCCGCCACCGAAACAGCCTTTGCTTCGGTAAGCCGAGTGCGCATTGCCGCGCTGGCCGAAGACGGGGATAAGCGTGCCGCAAGGCTTGATAGGGTGCTGGGTGATTTTGACCGAGTGCTCACCGCCCTGCTTATTCTCAACAACATCGTAAACATTGCGCTGGCGACCTTTGCCACCCTCTTTGCCACCCGTATTTTTTCCGACGGCGCGGTGAAATGGACGACGGTGATTACGACGGTTGTTGTTTTTTTGTTTGGTGAATCGATCCCGAAAGCCACGGCATTGATGGTGGGTGAGCGTCTGGCGTATGCCATGGCGGGCGTAATGACGGTTATGACCAAACTCCTAAACCCGCTGATCGTGGTACTGAATGCTATTTCCAAATTTATTATTAAACCCTTTAAGGAAGAACAGACCCCCACCGTAACCGAAGAAGAACTGGAAACGCTGATCGATACCATCGTCGAGGAAGACGAGGTCGATGAGGATACGGGCGAACTGTTGCAGTCGGCGATCGATCTGTCCCGCACCACCGTTAAGAGCATTATGACCCCGTGGGAAGACTGTCTTACGGTGTCAACGGCCATGAGCGAAAAGCAAATTTTGGAAGTGATAAAGACCACGTCTTTTTCCCGCCTGCCGGTAACCGATAAAAACGGCACCCCCATCGGCTTTGTGCGAATCCGTAAGTATATCGAATCCCATTTAGCGTCGGGCCGTCCCAATAAGTTGCGTCGGGCATTAAGCCCCGCCTTTTGTGTCAGCCCCGACGATTTTGTGGACGAGCTCCTGCCCCGCCTCTCCCGGAACAAAACCCATATCGCCTTCGTTAAAGAAAATGACCGTGTCTACGGCATTATTACGGTAGAAGACATTTTGGAAGAGTTGGTCGGCGAGATTTACGACGAGGACGACCTCGCCCCCGAAGGAGGTGAGGAGAATGCCTGAGATACTGTCCTGGATCGCCCTGCCCCTGCTGGTGCTGTGCAGTACCTTTTTCTCCCTCTCGGAGATGGCGTATACCCAGATCAGCTCCCTTCGCCTGCGCACGAGAGCCGAAAACTCACACAAGCGTCGTGATAAAGTGGCACTCTATGTATCAGAGCATTTTGATAAAACCTTAACCGCCATTTTGCTCGGCAATAACTTAGCCAATATCGCAAGTACCTCGATTGCCACCCTGCTGATGCTCTCCATCACCAAAAGCGAGAGCTATACCTGGATTTCTTCGGCAATTATGACGGTGCTGGTGCTGATCTTCGGCGAGATTGCCCCGAAATTGCTGGGCCGCCGCCGTCCCGAATCCACCTGCTCCCTCACCGCCCTGCCTCTGCGTGTGCTGACGGTTGTCTTTTATCCCTTTGTCTGGCTGATTGAAATGCTCAATCAATGCCTTGCCACGCTGTATAAAGACCGCATCGGCGACACCCCCACCGTAACCGAGGAAGAACTCGAAAGCCTGATCGAAACGGCGGAGGACGAAAGCGTCATTGACGAGGATATGGGCGAACTTCTGCAAAGCGCACTGGATTGGAGCGAGGTGCAGGCGTATGAGATTTTGACCCCCCGTGTCGATATGCTGGCAGTGGATATTGACGATGAGTATCGGGACATCGAGCAAATCGTTACCACCGCCCCCTACTCCCGTATCCCCTTTTATCGGGACACCCCCGATAACCTCATCGGCATTTTGCGTGTCAATCATTTTTATCGTGCCCGTCTGGATGCGGAGTATGTTGATTTTGAATCTCTGCTTTTACCCGTGTCTTACGTCCATAAGACGATGCTCCTGCCCGACGTGTTAGACGTCATGCGCCGAGACAAATGCCACATGGTCGCCGTTAACGACGAGTACGGAGGTATCGAAGGCATCTTAACGATGGAAGACGTCTTGGAACAGTTGGTAGGCGAGATCTGGGATGAAAGCGACGAGATCGAGGAAGAGTTTATTCTGCTTTCGAGTGAAAAAGCCGTGGTCGACGGCGATATGCGTATTTACGACTTTTTCGATGAAGTAGAACTGAGCGACCGTGATTATGACGACGATAACGCCACCGTCGGCGGCTGGGCAATGGATAAGCTCGACGGCAACGCCGAGGTCGGCTCCGCCTTTGATTATAAAAACCTCACGCTGACCGTTACCAAAATGGACGGTCGCCGTATAGAAGAACTTTCGGTAATGATAAAAGGAGAATAACCATGAAACGTAGCGATTACATCAGCTGGGACGAATATTTTATGGGCGTAGCCTGCCTTGCCGCCCGTCGCTCGAAAGACCCGAGCACGCAGGTCGGCGCCTGCATCGTAGACGAGAATAATATTATTCTGTCCACCGGCTACAACGGCTTCCCCTACGGTTGTTCGGACGATACCTTCCCCTGGGGCAGAAGCGGTAGCATGAACGACACCAAATACCCCTACGTAGTACACGCCGAGCTCAACGCCATTTTGAATGCGCAGGGTCGCTCCTTGCGTGGCTCCCGCATCTACGTAGCACTCTTCCCCTGTAATGAATGTGCCAAGGCAATTATTCAGTCGGGCATTAAAGAGGTCATTTATCTCTCGGATAAGTATGCGCAAACCGACTCGACTCAGGCATCGAAAAAGATGTTACAGTCAGCAGGCGTAACCCTGACCCCCTTCACCCCCGAGCATAAGGAACTGGTACTGTCCTTCGAGGTTGAGTAATGCGCTATCAGGACGGCACCTTTTATATGGACGCTCTCCCCTACGGCGCAGACGCCCTGCAAACCGCCGAGGAAGCTCTGTCTTATATCAACGCCCACGGCTTCGTCCCCTTCTTTGCGGGCGATATTAAGGGATTATCCTTAGAGGAGAACACCTTTGCGGGCGATTGGTGGACCGAGCAAGAGGAAATCGACCCGTGGGAATGGCGCAAGCAGTTGGCGAGTAGCGGAAAGGTCGCCTACGGCCACTTTTTCGGCGGCAAAGCCGGCTTTGTGTCTTTGGATTTATTCCCTCTGTTTTGCTCCTACCGCCGCGACGGCTACGATTTCGATACCCTCGTGGAAATGGGCAAGGTCGGTCCCCGTGAACGTGCCGTGATGTCGGCGGTCGGAAAGGGCGAAGCCCACAGCGCCGCCATTCGCAAAACGGCAGGCTTTGGTAAGGACGGCTATAAGGGCTTTGAGGGCGTAACGAGTCGGTTGCAGGAACAAACCTATTTGGTCATCAACCGCTTCGGTCAGCGCTTAAATAAGCAGGGTCGTCCCTACGGCTGGACGGTCAAACACCTCGCCACCCCCGAATACGCCTTTGGCGAAGATTTTGTAAAAAGTGCCTATGTTCTGTCCCGTGAAAAGTGCAAAGCACAGCTCATAGAACAGTTATGCCAACGCAACCCCGAGGCCGACCCCGCCCTTCTTGAAAAAATGCTGGGTCGCTGATATTGAGGAGGCTTTTGATGAAGCGTTTTCTTGCCCTACTTCTTATCTTGTTGCTGTGTAGCGGCTGCACCCCCGCCCCCACCGTGAAGATCGGCATCATCGAGCCGCTGAGCGGGCAGTACGCCGCCGCCGGCCAAACCGAATACCAAGGCATATTAGAAGCCTTTGCCGAACATAAGACGGTCAACGGTCAAAAAGTGGAATTGGTGATTGCCGACAATCTCTCCACCGCTGAGGGCACCCAATCGGCCGTCCGTGATATACGCAAAGCGGGCGTGGAGGCGGTCATCGGCTCTTTTGGCAGTCGTTTGTCAAGCGTTATTGAAGAAACGATAACCGACCTGCCCCATATCGCCACCACCGCCGAAACCAACGGCACCTACCTCGGCCTGAGCATCCCCTTGCAGGCAAAGGCGCTGGCGCAAACGGTATCGGATAACGGCTGGAACAACGTCGCCGTGCTGTGTGATATCAACAATCCCTACGACGTGGCCCTGCGTAACGCTTTCATTGCCGAACTCGGCAAGGATATTATCGTCGCCGAAGCCTATTATCCGAGCGATTGCGAGGATTTGACCGACTATATCAAGGCGTTAGAAAAGGAATACCCCGACGCCTTGCTGATCCCCAATGAAATGCCCCAAGTCCTCTCCCTTACCACCCTTCCCATTCTGGGCGGAGACGTATGGGAAAGTGAAGAGGTCATTCACGCCGTCTATTCCGAAAACGGCATAAAGGACGTCGGTTACGACGCCTACCTCTTAGCGATAGCCGACTTAGAAGGCAAGAAAGAGGTGGCAGGCAAAACGGGCGATTTCCAAAACGGCAACCGCATTTCCCTACACCTGCAAACGCCAAACGGCATCAAAAAAATAAAGGTAGCCTAAGTTAGGCTACCTTTTTTATTTAGGATAAAAAGAACTCAAAACCAAGCGTAATGCCCGTCATTAAAATACCGGCAATCAGCACGCCCACCACAACGGCAGGCAGGGCGTCTTTGAGCCGCATATTGAGCATACCCGCCACCAGCGAGCCTGTCCAGGCACCCGTACCGGGGAGAGGAATGGCAACGAAGATGAGCAGACCCCAAAACTTGTATTTTTGCACCGTTTCCTTTTTGTCTTCGGCACGCTTTTCCATCTTCTCGGCAAACCGCCCGAGAGCCTTGCTGTGCTTTTTCATCCACTCAAAAATATTGCGGATAAATAAGATGATAAAGGGCACGGGCAACAGATTGCCAATGTAAGCAACGATAAAGGTGGTCAGGTGAGGCAATCCCAAGGCAACGCCCACGGGAATGGCACCGCGAAGCTCGACAACGGGAAGCAGGGATACGAAAAAGGTAATCAGCGCTTTTGTCAACTCACTGGTGTTTTCGCCAAGTGAAATAAAGAACTCTGCAATACCCATAACAGCACCCCCTTATTGTCCGCCGAGGTAAGCGTTTTTCACCGCTTCATCGTTGAGCAGATCACTCGCCTTGCCCGTCAGCACGACCTTGCCCGTTTCCAAAACGTAGCCACGGTCGGCAATCGAGAGGGCCATGGAGGCGTTCTGCTCGTTTAAGAGGATGGTGATGCCTTGACGGTGCATCTCCTCGATCATATCGAAGATCTGCTGAACGAGAATGGGCGCCAAGCCCATGGAAGGCTCGTCGAGCATCAAGAGTTTGGGTTTCGACATCATGGCACGGCCCATGGCCAGCATCTGCTGTTCACCGCCCGAAAGGGTACCGGCACTCTGACGGCGACGCTCTTTTAAGCGGGGAAAGGAATCGTAAACGAGGGCAAGGGTATCGGCTTCCTCGTTGGCAGGACGGGTGTAGGCACCCATCTGCAAATTCTCTTCCACCGAAAGCCCGGCAAACACACGCCGTCCCTCGGGACAGTGCGCCAAGCCGTTACGCACGATGATGTGCGGCGGCGTTTTCAGCAGGGACTGCCCCTCAAAAAGGATATCGCCCGATTTGGGACGAAGCAAACCCGAAACGGTGTGAAGGGTGGTAGATTTTCCTGCGCCGTTGGCGCCGATCAGGGTAACGATTTCCCCTTCGTTTACCTCAAAGGAAACGCCCTTGATGGCATGAATGGCGCCGTAGTAGACGTGAATGTCTTTCACTTCCAAAAGTGCACTCATGCTTATTCTCCCTTCTTGCCTAAGTAGGCTTCGATAACGGCAGGGTCATTCTTGATCTGTTCAGGCGTACCCTTAGCGATGACCTTACCGAAGTTAAGCACGGCAATGGCATCGCAGATACCCATAACCAGACTCATATC
>JAZOCX010000011.1:0-12845 GCA_045596725.1 Eubacteriales bacterium | reverse complement strand
CTCCGACTTCCCGTCCTTTTTCTGAGTTGATGAAGCTCTATCGTTGCGCTATGAAAGAGGTGCAAACCAAATTCGAGGTATTAAATGAGGAGTTTTCGGTTCGTTACAACCGAAATCCCGTTGAATCCATTAAATCCCGCCTTAAATCACCGAGAAGCATCTTCCAGAAAATGAACCGTTTAGAGCAAGAACTAACCGCAGAGAGTATTCGTGAAAATCTTACCGACGTAGCCGGTGTACGCATTATTTGCTCCTATCCTCAGGACATCTATACGCTTTCCGATATGTTTTTGGCGCAAGACGATATCCGCCTTATTAAGCGCAAGGACTATATTGCCGAGCCTAAGCCTAACGGTTATCGCAGTCTGCACTTGATCGTGGAGGTGCCTGTCTTTTTAACCGAGACAAAGGAATACGTAAAGGTTGAGGTTCAATTCCGCACCATTGCGATGGATTTTTGGGCATCGCTTGAACATAAACTAAAATACAAAAAGGACATTCCTTTTGCCGAGGAAGTGGCCCTTGAACTCAAAGACTGTGCCGATCAAATTGCAGGGCTTGACAGACGCATGGAATCCATCCACACCCATATCGAAAACCTAATGAAGGAATAAAAAAGGACTCTTACGAGTCCTTTTTCTTTTGAAATAATCGATTTTCCGTACCGGCAATCAATCGCTTGATATTTTCTCGGTGAGTGAAAAGCAAAAGCAGTCCAAAGAAAAATACCACTCCCACATACAACCCCACTCTTTCCCACGCCATACGGTCGATAAAATGGCGCCAAATGAAAGCAAACAAGGGCCCCGTAATAACAACCGACATACTGGCAATCGACATATATTTGGTGGTAAATAAGATCACGGCAAAAACTGCCAACATACACAAGAACATACGCCAGTCAACCAAAATCAGCATCCCTGCCATCGTAGCCACACCCTTCCCGCCTCGAAAACCAAACAAAGCGGGATAGATATGCCCCAAGGCAGCAAAGAAGCCAGAATAAGCAATTGCCAACAAATTATTCGGCTCTCCCAAAATAACAAAGGCACCCAACCAGCAAGCGAGCACGCCTTTTGCTATATCAAAGAGCATAACCGTCGTACCGAACGGCCAACCAAAAACACGGTAGGCATTGGTCGTACCGGCATTGTTACTGCCATAGTTTCGGATATCCTTCTTAAAGATCAGGTTAGAGCCGATAATAGCAATGTTGATATTGCCCAAGCAATAGGCAACCACCGCTATTAATACATATTTCCAAAACATAGCCTTACCTGCCTTCCTTTTCGTCACGCTCACGCACCATAATGCGAATGGGCGTACCCGTCAAGCCAAAAGTATCCCTAATACAGTTTTCGATATAGCGTTTATATGAAAAATGGAATAACCGCTTATCATTAACAAACACAATAAACGTTGGCGGACGAACACTCGCCTGTGTAATATAATACAAACGCAACCGACGTCCCTTATCCGAAGGTGGCTGAACCTTGGTAACGGCATCGGCCAGCATCGAATTGAGCCGTCCCGTCGGAACGCGCATACAGTTTTGCGCATTAACCGCATTGATCAAGGGGAACAGCTTGTCCACCCTCTGCCCCGTCATAGCTGAAATGAATTCAATGGGGGCATAGTCCATAAAGGACAATCGACGCAGAATATCTTTTGTCAGATTCTCCATCGTGGCGGTTTCTTTTTCCACGTCATCCCACTTATTGGCAACCACCACACAAGCCTTGCCTAAATCGTGCGCATGGCCGGCAATTTTGGTGTCCTGCTCGGTTACTCCCTCTCGGGCATCAATAAGCACCAATACAACATCAGCACGTTCTACCGCCATATAGGAGCGTAAAACGCTGTATTTTTCAATATCCTCTTCAACCTTACTCTTACGGCGCAAACCAGCCGTATCGATCAAAAGATATTTGCCGTGCTTGTTTTCATAATAAGCATCAATGGCATCACGGGTCGTACCAGCAATATCGGACACAATGGAACGTTCTTTGCCTAAAATACAGTTGAGCAAAGAGGATTTGCCTACGTTCGGCTTACCTATAATGGCAACCTTCACCACGTCAGAGTCCTCATCCTCATCCTCCTCGGGCAACAATTCACACACACGGTCGAGCATATCACCCGTGCCGTGGCCGTGAACCGCCGAAACGGCAAAGATATCTTCAAAGCCTAAATTGTAAAATTCGTAAAACTCAGGGGGCTCGGCACCCACACTGTCGCACTTATTCACGCAGACAATAACGGGCTTATTGCTATGGCGAAGCATTTGCGCCACCGCTTCATCGGTTGCGGTAACGCCCGTAGTGATATCACAGATAAACAACACCACGTCAGCACCGTCGATCGCCAACTGTGCCTGCTCGCGAATTTTGGACAGAATAACATCACCGGTATCGGTTTCAATACCGCCGGTGTCAATTAAGGTAAAGGTACGATCAAGCCACGTGCAGGAAGCATGCAGACGATCGCGGGTTACTCCGGGCACGTTGTCTACAATCGACAAGCGCTGTCCGGCTAATTTGTTAAATAACGTCGATTTCCCCACGTTGGGGCGACCGACAACTGCCACAACGGCCATGCCTTACCTCCTTGATAAAAAAAGAGAAGGAAACTCACGTCGCCTTCTCTGTTTTTTACGCCTCTTCCTTTTTCACGACCAGATTACCGTCATAGTAACCGCAATTATCGCACACTCTGTGGGGCGCAATCAACTCGCCACACTGTTTGCATTTCGTGAGCGCCGGAGCGTCCAGCTTCCAGACGTTGGAACGACGCAGGTCTCTTCTGGATTTCGATGTTTTTCTCTTGGGAACCGCCATCTATGACACCTCCTTAAACGGGTTTTATAACTTATCTGCCGTATGGTCGCAACTGCCGTGATTAAGATCCTGACCGCAAATAGGACAAAGCCCTTTGCAATCGGAAGAACAAAGAATCTTCGACGGATATTCGTCAAACAACAATTCTTCCACCGCACAGTTCAGATCGATGAAATGACCGTTTTCAATATTGACCAGATCATCACCAACCCCATCGGGGCCGATAAAGCATTCGAGGGGCACGTCCACGTCAAAAGCAACGTCGCACAGGCAACGTGCACAGGGCGCAACCGCTCGGGCCGTAACCTGAGCCGCAATTGCAATACCCTGATATCGGTTTCGCACCGTACCACTCACCCGTACCTTCGAAAAGGGATGGACACCGTCTCCCATTTCTAAGGAAGAATAGTCCTTTTCACACTCAAACGAAAGTACAAATTTTTCACTGGCCAGCACTTGACCGATGTTCAGTTTCATACCAATACCTCGATACGCATATTACATTATACATAGTTGACAGTTTTCTGTCAAGCAAAACCTGATATTTTTCTTCTTTTTTCCTGTTAATGTTTCGGCGTGTAGATGCCCTTGGCACGCAAAGGGGTAATTACCTGCGTATAGCGAATTTTTCTGCGTTCCGCCACGTCCTCCGAAGAAAGGCAGGGCGCTACGATCGCCAAAAGGATAACGGCTCCGTCAATGATAATATCGGCAAGGGTGATGCTCGGCAAATATACCGCCACCGGCATAAACCGAAAAACGGCAGCCGCCATAATAGCAACCGCTAACAGCATCGCCGCCGCACCGGATGCCATCTTAAACCAGCGATTCACCGCCGCCTCTAAAAGAGTTCTCCCTAAGGTCGTAAAAAAGAGAAGAGCGGCACAGTAACCCAGCATCATAATCACGTAAGTATCAACCGCAGGATTAAGCGTTGCAGTCATAAAATTATCGATGATGCGTATAGTATATATGCCGATCGGGCCCAAAATAAATACCAAGGTTCGATTATTCGGCAAAGCGCAACCACCCCGGAAAAGCAGGAAGAAAAAGACCACCGACATAAGCCCTAAAACGATCTTTAATAAATCCTTCCACGGCAAGGCGATCTCCATATTATTATATGCAGGAATCAGCTCATTCCAAAAGGTAAGCATAGAAAGGACGGCATACGCCAAAAAGGCTACGGCAACAATCGCCGTAACGATGCGAAAGGTCTTTGTCGTCCGAATGGCATATTTCACTTGATCCAGTGCATCGGGCGCAATCGCCGCAGCAAGAGCAATCACACAAATACCGATCTGTAAAGTCGACAACCATGACACCCTGGAATAGCCGTTGACCGGATCGATTCCAAGCAACAGCACAAAGGCTCTCATGATGGCCAACAAAACAACACTGACTATTGTGATTACCATGCGGTTTTTCTTTAAGAACTCCAACATAGACTCACCTCTTTTTCATATTCTACCGCATTTTAGAGAAAATTCCAATACCTAACTAAAAATTTCTTGATAAATATTTGTTTTATTCTCTAAGTTCACCGCATACATTGTAACAAAACCCATACTGGGAGGTTTGCAGTGAAAGGACAGCCCGAAGACAGAGCCGTTATTTTGGCTCATTACATAGTAGAAAATTCAACGACGGTACGCGCCGCAGCCAAAGCCTACGGCATATCAAAAAGCACTGTACATAAAGATATTACCGAACGCCTGCCGAGAATCAACGGCGGGCTGGCACAAGAGGTAAGAAAAGTACTTGCCTATAACAAAGCACAGCGTCATTTGCGAGGCGGAGAAGCCACCAAGAACAAATATGAGCTATTAGCGGCGTTAAAACGCAAATAAGCGACAGATTATTCTGTCGCTTTTTTAGTGAAAATGATTGCTAATACAGGTAATATATGCTATGATTACTATGTATGAATATATCATAAGAGAGGTCTACTTTATGAGCAGATTGTTGTTGCGTACCGCCCATCAGTCGCAAGCGCTGATTGACAACCTGTATGAAAATATGGAACGTCGCATTGCCGCCAATCCTCCGGGGATTTGCCCCGTGGATATGTCGTTGCAGTTTTTGAATCTGTGCCATGCACAGTCCTGCGGCAAATGCACCCCATGCCGCATTGGTTTGGGACAACTCTCCTCCCTGCTTTCTCAGGTATTAAACGGAGAGGCCACCACCGCAACCCTTAACACGATTCGCACCACGGCTAAGGCGATCGTCGAATCAGCCGATTGTGCTATTGGCATCAATGCCGCCCGTATCGTGCTTGATAGCGTTACTGCTTTTGAAGACGATTATCTTTCCCATATTACCAATAATCGTTGCCTTGGCAATATGAGCGACCCCGTTCCCTGCGTTGCGATGTGCCCCGCTAATGTGGACATCCCCGCCTATATCGGGCTTATTGCCGAAGGCCGTTTGGAAGATGCCGTTAAGATCATTCGTAAGGACAATCCTTGGCCGATTGCCTGCGCCTATATCTGCGAGCATCCCTGCGAGGCACGTTGCCGTCGCACAATGATGGATAGCCCGCTCAATATCCGTGGCCTTAAAAAATATGCCGTTGATCATGTCGGCAAGGTTGAAAATCCCGCCTGCGCCCCCAAAACCGGCAAGAAGGTTGCCGTAGTCGGCGGCGGCCCCGCCGGACTGACCGCCGCTTATTTCTTAACCCTGATGGGCCACGAAGTAACGGTGTTTGAACGCCATAAGAAGTTAGGCGGTATGCTTCGTTACGGTATCCCCGCCTACCGCTTCCCCCGTGAAAAAATCGATGCCGAGATCGACAATATCCTCTCGGTCGGCATTACCGCACATACCGACACCAATATTGACGACTATGCCAAACTCAAAAAAGAGTATGATGCCTTGTATATCGCCATCGGCGCCCAGTCGGATAAGAAGACGGGTATGGAAGGCGAAGACAGTAAGAACGTTATTTCTGCCGTTGAAATGCTGGGTCGCATCGGAGACGGCGAAATGCCCGACTTTACCGGCAAAAAGGTTGTCGTCATCGGTGGCGGCAACGTAGCGATGGACGTTACCCGCACCTCGGTGCGTTTGGGTGCCGAAAAGGTAACTTGTGTATACCGTCGCCGTCAGGTCGATATGACCGCTCTGCCCGAAGAGGTCGAGGGCGCCATGGCAGAAAGCGTTGAAATGCTTACCCTGCAAGCCCCCGTTCGCATTGAAGCCGATGAAAAGGGCAACGCCGTTGCGCTTTGGACTCAACCGCAGGTCATCGGCCCTGTTGACCGTGCTTACCGCCCCCGCCCGATGAAGGCGGATCTACCTGAGGTTCGTATTGACGCCGATATCATCGTTTTGGCAATCGGGCAAGGTGTGGAGAACGACGGATTTGAAGAAATGAATATTCAAACCAAATGGGGCAACGTTATCACCAAAGATGATACCACCCTGCCCGAGCAGGACGGCATCTTCGCCGGTGGCGACTGCGCAACCGGTCCTGCCACCGCCATTAAGGCCATTGCGGCAGGAAAGGTTGCCGCCGCTAATATCGACGCTTATCTCGGCTTTAACCACGAAATCGAAACCGACGTTGACATTCCAACGCCCACCTTCCGCAATAAACCGCCTCACGGCCGTGTTACCATCTTGGAGCGTGTAGCCGCCGAGCGTAAGAATGACTTTGTTTGCATAGAAAATGAAATGACAAAACAGGAAGCCGATATCGAATCGTCCCGCTGTCTGCGTTGCGACTATTTCGGCTACGGATGCTTTAAGGGAGGGAGAACAAACAAATGGTAAACATCACTATCGACGGCAACCGTCTTTCCGTTGCCGAAAACACCACGATTCTCTCCGCCGCCGCATCGGTGGGTATTACCATCCCCACCCTTTGCTACTTAAAAGAAGTCAACGAGATTGCCGCCTGCCGTATTTGCGTGGTTGAGGTCGAGGGTTTGGACAACCTCGTCCCCGCCTGCACTACCAAGGTATGGGAAGGCATGTCCGTTGCGACGAATACCGTGCGTGTTAAACAAAACCGCAAAGTAAATTTGCAGTTGATTTTATCCCAGCACGACAGCAATTGCCCCACCTGCGTTCGCAACGGCAATTGCACGTTGCAGTCGCTTGCCAAGGAAAACAACCTTACCTGCAACCCCTTTATTAAGGATATCCCCGCCAAGCCGTGGAGTGAAGATAACTATCTGATTCGCGATGAAAGCAAGTGCATCAAGTGCATGCGTTGTATACAGGTTTGTGATAAGATCCAAAATATGAATGTATGGGACGTTGTCAATACCGGCAGTCGCACCACCGTTGGCGTATCAAACGGCCGCTCGTTTAGCGAGTCGGGTTGTGCGCTGTGCGGTCAGTGCATTACCCACTGCCCCGTCGGTGCTTTGATTGCCCGTGATGATACGGATAAGGTACTTAATGCCCTGTCAAACCCCGATATGGTAACAGTCGTTCAGGTCGCCCCTGCCGTTCGTGCCGCTTGGGCGGAAAATCTTAATCTTGATAAATCCCTTGCCACCACCGGCCGTATGGTAACGGCACTCAAACGCCTCGGCTTTGACTATGTTTTTGATACCAACTTCTCAGCCGACCTTACCATTATGGAAGAAGGCAGTGAGTTTATTGCTCGTTTTTCTGATAAAAAATCCTATGCGTGGCCGATGTTCACCTCTTGTTGTCCGGGTTGGGTGCGCTTTGTTAAAGGGCAGTTCCCGCAATTTACAAATAACCTTTCCACTGCCAAATCGCCCCAGCAAATGTTTGGCGCCGTAGCAAAGAGTTATTTTGCCGAGAAGATCGGCGTGGCTCCCGAAAAACTTTTTGTTATCTCGATTATGCCCTGCACCGCCAAAAAGAGCGAATGTGATCAGAATGACGATGTGGACGTCGTTTTAACGACCCGTGAATTTGAACGTATGCTTCGAGCCGATAACGTGGATCTCGCTTCTCTGCCCGAAACCGCCTTTGATTCCCCCTTGGGAAGCGGTACGGGTGCCGCCGTCATCTTTGGCGCAACGGGTGGCGTTATGGATGCCGCTTTGCGTTCTGCCTATTATCTTGTTACCGGTAAAAACCCCGATGCCGATTCCTTTACCGCCGTTAGAGGTATGGATGGCTGGAAAGACGCCTCCTTCACCATTCCTTCGGTGGGTGAAATTAAGGTTGCCGTTGTTAGCGGTCTTGCCAATACAAGAAAGTTGATGGAAGCGATCGATAACGGTAGCGTTGAGTATGATTTTGTTGAGGTTATGGCCTGCCCCGGCGGTTGCGCCGGCGGAGGCGGTCAGCCTATCCACGACGGATTGGAACTCGCCGAAGAACGAGGCGATGACCTTTGGTCGATCGATAAAGCATCGTCCCTGCGCTTCTCCCACGAAAACCCCGACGTGCAGGCACTCTATGCCCAATATTTAGAGAAACCCCTCGGCCACAAATCACATAAACTACTGCACACCAATCATAACGAATAACAAAAGCGGAGTGGATATCCACTCCGCTTTTTATTTCTTCTTTTTCAGTAACGGCGAACAAAAAAACCGATCACAGAAAAGCCCCCGCTCCCCCATAAGCATCGTTGCCACCAAGCAAACGATGATCACGTATGGGAGCAATGTAAAGCCAAACAACTCCACACCTAAGAACAGTGAACTGATGGGACTGTTCGTAGCATAACAGAAAATACCGACAAGCGCCAACGCCGCCGCTACCGAAGGACTAAGCCCAAACAACGCTCCGCATACGCAACCAAAGGTAGCACCGATACAAAAGGCAGGCACGATCTCGCCACCCTTAAAACCGGCAGAGAGCGTAACGGCGGTAAAGATAATTTTTAATAGAAAATCAAACCAATCCGCCTTTCCTTCGATTGCCCGAATAGCCATCTCCATACCCGGTCCACTGTATCGCATATCTCCAACCGCAACGGTAAGTCCAATGATAAGCAGAGACCCAAGAACAATACGCAGGATTTGGTTGGTAATCAGCTTTTGAGAAAGGTGAGCTAACTGATGAAAAGCAAAACACATCATAGCGCCAACCGAACAAACCGCTACGGCTAACAACACTATTTTCCCTATCGTGGGCAACGAGTAGGAAACCGTATCGGATATACGTATCGTCTCTTTGGGCACCCCTAAATAGCTCGTAATGAGATTCGCCGCAAACGCCGATATGAAACAAGGTAATGCCGTTAAGGATAATACTTTTTTATTTGCCTTAAACTCCAACATAAAAAAGGCGGCCGTAAACGGTGTGCCAAACACGCCCGCAAACACAGCGCTCATTCCGCTCATCACAAAAGCAGCACGGCACTCATCTTTCAAGCGCAATTTATCAGCAACAAACGAAGCACCCGCACCGCCCAGCTGAATAGCCGCCCCCTCCTTGCCTGCCGAACCGCCCAGCAGATGCGTGATGGCAGTAGAAAGGAAAATCAGCGGTGCCGCCCATGCCCGAATCGGCTTGTTCTCGTTTACACAATGCACAATTTCATTGGTTCCGCCGTGATCTCCTAATCCCAAAAAGCGATACAGTAAAGCGGTTGCGATACCGCCGATGGGTAACAACAGGATAAGCCACGGGTTCCATTGACGCATCTGCGCCACCCAAGTGAGCAGGTATAAAAACGCTCCGCCAACCAGTCCACCCAAAACACCGATGACGACGCCCAATCCGCTCATCTTGCAGATATCAATCAGGCGCTCTTTATTAAATTGTAATTTTTCAGCATCATTCATATGTATAAACCCGCCAAAATAACAAAACAAAGCGGAGTGGATCACTCCGCCTTGCGTAATCAATCTGTGTTACGATTCTTTATTTTTTGCGTCCTTTTCGCTCTTCTTCTTGCTGATGAAAGCCGACAAAAGTTTCATTCCTATACCCAATACCAATACGATTACCCCCGCAACCGGCTCATCGTTAAATAAGCAGTAAATACCACCGACAATCATCAAATATCCAATAACGTTACAAACCGTAGCAAGCTTAGAATTTTTATAAACAGTAACCTTAGCCATAATATACTTCCTCCTTTTTACTTCCATAGCAATTAAACCACACCCCACAGAAAAAGTCAATTGATTGACATTGTTTTTCCTTTATCATATAATGATTGCGTTGTAAATTCTTCTGTCTATTTGGTGATACATGTGAAAATCATACGATTTATAAAGAAAAATATCGTCTTTATCATCGCCGCCTTGGCTGCCGTGATTACCTGTTTTTTCGTCCCGCCCGACAACGCCTATTGGGATTATTTTGATTGGAAGACCCTCTCCTGCCTCTTTTTAACCTTGGCCGTTGTCTGCGCATTGCGGAATATTAAGTTTTTCACCATTCTCGCCCGAAAACTGGTAACGATGGCAGGCAATCTTCGCTCGCTGTTTTTATTGCTTATCATCATTACCTTCATCGGCTCGATGATTATAGCAAACGATATGGCACTCATCACCTTTTTACCTCTCGGCTATTTCGCACTCTCGGTTACAAACCGAACTAAATATATGGCCTATCTGTTCGTACTCCAAAATATATCGGCAAACTTAGGCGGTATGCTCACCCCGTTCGGAAATCCGCAAAATCTGTATTTGTATTCCTATTTTAATATTTCCACAGGTGAGTTTTGCCAAATTATGCTCCCCTCTTTTTTGCTTGCCGTCCTGCTTTTGATCCTTGCCTGTCTCCCTATTAAACCGATCCGCTTTGATTTGGATAACGATTATAACGAAAAACTACCCGCCAAGAAAACGATCCTCTACTGCCTCTTATTTGTAATGTCCATTCTCATCGTATTTAGAGTCATTCCCTTTATGCTGGGTTTAATCGTTATCCCGCTCATCCTCCTTTTTGTCGATAGGGACTGTCTAAAAATGGTGGACTATCCCCTGCTTGGCACCTTTTTCTTCTTCTTTATCTTTGCCGGCAATTTGTCCCGCCTCGACGCCGTCAATACGCTTATCTCTTCACTACTTCAAAAAGATACACTATTGGTATCGATTCTCTCCTGTCAGTTTATCAGTAACGTTCCCTCCGCTATTTTGTTATCACGCTTTACTGAAAACTATCCCGCCCTTCTCTTGGGCGTTAATATCGGCGGGACCGGCACACTGATTGCCTCGTTAGCCAGCCTGATCACCTTTAACGAATTCCGATTATTGCACCCCGATCAAACCCCAAAATACCTTGCCATTTTTACCGGTATGAATATCGCATTCCTCGCAATTTTAACCCTCGCCGCCAAACTCCTATGAAGATCACAGCAAAGAGAAAAACACATACTGCCAATAATTGATTTCAAATCATTTATATGGTATAATACCATTTGCAATAGTAAGCGAGGTATGATATGAATATTACAATTATTGATGGCCAAGGCGGTCAACTGGGAACGCAGATAGTAAAAGAAGTCGTAGCGCATTTTCAAAACGTCAACGTTACGGCTATCGGCACCAACACAGTGGCTACTACCGCCATGTTAAAAGCAGGAGCACATAATGCCGCAACAGGTGAAAACGCAGTCATTGTCGCTTGTCGTAAAGCGGATGTAATCATTGGTCCGCTGGGGATTGTCATTGCCGATTCTTTGTTTGGTGAAATCACCGCTAAAATGTCGATTGCCATAAGCCGGGCAAACGCCATTCGCATTTTGCTGCCAATAAATAAGTGCGATAACATCATTGCAGGGGTTACAAACCCAAATACGAAGACGTTGATAGAAGATGCCATTTTGAAACTACATAATATAATTGATAACGGCAACTATTGACATCATTCGCCCTTCGTGCTATAATCCCCTTGTTATTTAGAAAAATAACATAGAAGCAGAAGCTTCCTTTCATCACGCACAATAATATTACTATTAAACGATACCATGTAGGCGTCATTATCTCTGAAGGGATGATGACGCCTTTTGTATCAAGAAAGGAATTTCAAATGAAAACCAAAAATAAACTTTTGAAAATGATACTTTCGGCCCTGTTTTTGGCTCTTGCTTATGTTATGCCGTTTCTGACAGGACAAATTCCGGAATTCGGCTCCATGCTCTGTCCGTTACATATTCCGGTACTACTTTGCGGATTTATCTGCGGTTGGCCCTGGGGATTAGCGGTTGGTTTTATTGCTCCGCTATTCCGTTCTCTCACCCTTGGCATGCCGCCACTTTTCCCAACAGCCATTTGTATGGCGTTTGAGCTTGCCGTTTATGGTGCCATTACAGGATTTATGCACAAATTACTGCCTCGCAAGAAACCCTATATTTATGTTTCCCTGCTTACAGCTATGATTGTCGGCAGAATTGTTTGGGGTATCGCAATGTATACGTTTATGGGAGTCAGTGGGGGTAGCTTTACTTTTGCCGCATTTATTGCCGGTGCATTTACCAATGCCATTCCGGGAATTATTGTGCAAATTGTATTGATTCCCATTTTAGTAATGTTGCTTGATAATCCGAAAGTATTAAATTTTAAAAATTAAGTTACAACAAATCCAAACAGTATAAATCTCCTTGTTTTACAGATACTAACAGTACAAATTTGTAAAGCAAGGAGATTATTATATATTATGAAAGCCACTGGAATAGTCCGCCGTATCGACGACCTTGGTCGTGTGGTTATTCCGAAAGAGATTAGAAGAACAATGAGAATTCGCGAAGGAGACCCGCTGGATAACTCATTGACACTTGAAGAAAAATTTGCGATTGCAGTACATAGTATTTTGAAACGATATAAAGAACAAGCGAGGTGAATTTCACCTCGCTTGTTCTTCTCGCATTAGTTTACCGTTAAAATCTATTTCATAATAGCTGTTTTATAATCCTAAAATAGTAAAAACATTATGTTTTCTAAATGTATCATGCATCCAAGCCTCTGCTTCTTTGACAATAAGCTCAGAAAGGCCGCCTTTCGCCAGAGCAAGTTTTTCAATTTGTTCCCACTGAGCTTTACTGATTTCAGTCTCGCCGTAAGGGTCGTATGTTGGATTCACCTTGAAAATAAAACTTTCTATTTCTTTATA
>JAZOCX010000010.1:0-3804 GCA_045596725.1 Eubacteriales bacterium | reverse complement strand
TATAGATAAGTTGTTGTTTGATGTTTCTCATCAATGTTATACTCATAAAATATTGAGCGGAAGAAAATTAAATGATTTGAGGCAATTAAATGGCATAAGTGGTTTTTATAGTAAAGAAGAAAGTGATTATGATTGTTATTTATCAGGACATAGTTCTACTTCAATTTCTACTGCTCTTGGGATGTCTGTAGCAAGAGATTTGAACGATGAGAAATGTGAGGTTATTGCTGTTATTGGCGATGCTTCTTTAGCTAATGGGGTGGCAATGGAGGGAATTAATAATTTATTGTCAACTAATAGCAAGGTTATAATCATTGTTAATGATAATGGGATGTCTATTTCCCAAAACGTAGGGGCATTGGCGAGCGGACTTACTAAGATAAGAACTTCTCGTCGATATTTCAGCGCTAAGGACAGATTCCATGAGATCATGAATCGTATACCGCTTATTGGTAAACCTCTTGATCGATTTTTCTCGTATCTAATCAATAAGGCAAAGAGCGTTATTTATAACACAACGTTTTTTGAGGACTTAAACTTGGAATATCTCGGTCCCGTTGATGGACATAACATCGAAGCTTTAACTGTTATATTAGAACGAGCTAAACAGTTAAAGCGTCCTTGCGTAGTCCACGCAGTAACTGTAAAGGGAAAAGGCTTTTCTGCGGCAGAGCATGATCCTATTGCCTTTCACGGGGCTTCGGCATTCAATGCCATTTCTGGAGACTTTAATTTGAATGAAAAGAATAGCTTTTCATTGCAAGCGGGCAGTTGTTTATGTAAAATGGCGCAAGATGATGACAGAATTTGTGTTATTACGGCGGCTATGACACATGGTTGCGGCTTGTGTGAATTTGCACATGCATATCCAGATCGTTTTTATGACGTTGGTATTGCAGAAGAACACGCCGTTACCTTTGCTGCGGGATTGGCGGCTGGCGGTAAGGTTCCAGTTGTGGCTATCTACTCCACCTTTTTGCAGCGCTGTGCCGACCAGCTTATCCATGATGTGGCTTTATCGGGACAAAAGGTTATCTTTGCCATTGATCGAGCCGGTATTGTTGGTGCTGATGGTGAAACGCATCAGGGGTTATATGATCTTGCGCTTTTGCGCAATGCCGGGATTACTGTTTTAGCGCCGAGTAATTATACCGAACTGCAAACGGCGTTGCATCGTGCAGTCTATGAAATTGATGGTGCGGTTGCGGTTCGCTATCCGAGAGGCGACGAGGCGAGCAATCGTGGTATTGACACAATGGATTCGCCTTATGCTGAGTTGGTTAAGTCAAATAATATGGTATTGGTATCTCACGGCAATTTGATTAGTACGGCTGTTCGGGCTGCTGAACAGCTGGGGGCAGGTGTTATTAAGCTTAACGAATTATGGCCGATTTCCGAGGAAATAGTCTCATTGTTAAAAGATTATGCTCATATTGTTTACATTTCAGAAGAAGAGAAGAGCGGTTCTATCGGTGAATCCTTAGCCTATTTATTGAGTGGTACTCATTCTAAAATGCACATTATTGCACCCCATGGTTTTGTTGAGCACGGATCTGTTAGTGAACTTCAAAAAGAATTGGGGATTGACGTAGAAGGAATTGTCGATTTCTGCCGAAAGGAGTGCAGATAATGGGGGCAAAAAAACGTCTTGATCTTGCTGTATATGAGCAAGGGCTGGCTGAAAGTCGTCAAAAAGCTCAGCAGTACATTATGGCAGGTGAGATTTTTGTGGATGGTGTGCGAGTGGATAAGCCTGGTACAACTATTCATGAGAATGCATCTATTGAGCATCGTGGAGCAGTATGCCCCTTTGTTAGTCGTGGCGGATACAAACTTGATAAGGCAATAAACACATTTTCCATTGATTTATCAAATAAGGTTTGTATGGATATAGGAGCGTCAACCGGTGGATTTACCGACTGTATGCTGCAAAACGGCGCATCTCATGTGTATTGTGTTGACGTTGGCTATGGGCAGCTTGCGTGGAAGCTCAGAAATGATCCGCGAGTTACTAACTTTGAGAGAATGAACATCCGATCATTAACTAATGAACAAGTGCCTCAAAAACTTGATTTTATCAGTATCGATGTTTCTTTTATTTCTCTTAGTTTGGTTTTGCCTATTGCAAAAAGCTTTTTGAAGGATAACGGTCAGATTGTTGCCCTAATTAAGCCTCAGTTTGAAGCAGGTAAGGGCTTGGTGGGTAAAAACGGTGTTGTTCGTGACCCTTCTATTCATAAGGACGTTATTATGAAAATATTAGATCTGTGTAAGGATGAAGATTTGATTGTTTCCGGACTGTCTTTTTCCCCTGTTAAGGGACCGAAGGGTAACATCGAATTTTTACTCTATATGGCACAGAATGAGGTTTCGATTGATTCTGCATTAGTTGTTGAGCAGGCACATAAGGAATTGGATGGTGAATAACAATGAAGCATATTGCGCTTTTACCAAATCCGTTAAAAGATCCTGATTTTTTAATTAGTAGAAAAATCAGTGAATTTTTAATGGGTTTAGGTGCCCATGTCTATACCAATGAAGCCTATTGTTCTAATGCGCCTGACGGTGTCATGCTTTTACCGCTTGATCGTTTGTTTGAAATTTCCGAATGTATTGTTACCCTTGGCGGAGACGGTACATTACTACATATGGCACAGCAGGCCAGTCTTGCGGATAAGCCGATACTGGGCATCAATTACGGAAAAATCGGATATATGGCCGAGCTTGAACATACCGAGATAGATCTATTGCGTCATTTGATTGATGACGAATTTACGGTTGAAGAACGGTTTATGCTTGATGTTTCGGTTGTCAGGAATGAAGCAGAAGTGTTTAGATCGATTGCCTTGAACGACGCGGTAATTGCTTGTGGTTCTATTGCTCGATTGATAGATATGGATGTTATGGCAAACGGTCAGCGGGTTGCTACCTATACGGGAGACGGGCTTATTGTTTCTACTCCGACCGGATCTACGGGATATTCGTTATCGGCGGGCGGGCCCATCTTGGAACCTACGACTTCCGCTCAGATTTTAACGCCGATTTGTCCGCATATTTTAGGTACTCGCCCCATTGTTTTTGCTGCCGATTCGCAGTTGGAAATATCGCCGATCCACTTGGTGGAAAAGGATGCCAATTTGACGATTGACGGACATCAAACGCTTTCGCTTTGTGATAATGACATTATTCGCATTCAAAAATCACAGCACGTTACAAAACTCATTAAAATTAAAAACATAAACTTTTATCGCATTATAAATCATAAATTGGTTAACGGAGATACGGTACTATGAAATACCAAAGACATATGAAAATACTTGAACTGGTGCAAACTGAGGCAATTGAAACACAAGAGCAGTTATTAGAGCGCTTGTGCTCAAACGGTTTCTCAGTAACACAGGCAACTGTTTCCCGTGATATTAAGGAATTGCGATTATATAAACGCCTTGACAAAAACGGTCGTTCTCGGTATGATGTGGAATCTTCCGCATCGGATCATATTGTTCAGCCCGAGCGCTATCAAGGTATTCTCCGCGACGGTATTAGAAACATTGATACGGCTGGGCATCTTGTGGTAGTAAAATGTTATGCCGGTATGGCTCAGGCGGTTTGTGCAGCTATTGATGCTATTCGTTTTGAGGGTGTTGTTGGTTCGATTGCCGGTGATGATACTATTTTCTTGGCGATAAAAACAAGTGATGATGCCAAATTGTTGATGTACGATCTTAAAAGAATTTTTGTTTAAGTTGTTTTAGGGAATTGTATGCTTAATAAGTTATATATTGAAAATATTGCCGTCATTGA
>JAZOCX010000009.1:0-12914 GCA_045596725.1 Eubacteriales bacterium | reverse complement strand
GTGTTTAACTCCAGCGCCGTGTTATCGCGGGCGATCCAGATGCCGAGTGCCAAAAGAAGGCATAACACGACGGCAAGAAGCACGATTCGCTTTTTCTTTTTTGCATTCATCACGGTCACCGCCTTCGCTACGACGATTGATTATTTACGATTATATCACAGAATTCTCTTTTTCACAACAAAAAAGCAAGGATCACCAAAAGGCGATCCTTGTTTTTTGCGAAAGACGGGCAATAAGGTGCGTAAACAGGGGTAAAAACGAAGAAAAGGTGCACACTGTACTGTTCGACAATTCGGAATTGGATTACTTGGGTTCACTATCTGTAATAATATAAACCCCTTCTTGAATTGCAGAAAGTGTTGCAATGGAGCATACAGCTATGGCAATGTAATTCAATTCCAAAAAAGGAATTGTCAAAGGCAATAAGAACAGAAGGAGTCCTGATACTTTGTTCATAATCGTATGGAAGGATATAAACTGTTTTTTAGAAAAATATCCCCATATAATATTGCTGATTTTGATAACCGCAATCACACCACCCCATATCCACAACCATTGTGGAATATGGATTGCTGGCAACAACTTAAACAAAGATACCACTACAAAAATAAGGTCGGCAATCGTGTCCAGTTGGCTTCCAAACTTGCTGGTACTGTTTGTTTTTCTTGCGATTGTACCATCTATCATATCACTAACACCGCAGAGGAGATATGTGATATAAAACTCCAAGGAAAATGAGGGAAAGAACAGCAACAAAATACTGCCGAAAATACGACAACCCGTGAGTATATTTGCAATATGCTTCGCCATCTGCTCACCTGTAAATTCAAGTTTATTTATTTAATTATACCATAAAGCGATTAATTTTTCAACCGAACGCAAAAGAGCCCCCGACAACCGTTCTGGCTGCTGAGGTGGCATGAGCATAAGGAAAACCTCTCTTGTCTTGGTAGACAAAAGAGGTTTCTTTTCTGGTGGACCATCAAGGACTCGAACCTTGGACAGGCCGGTTATGAGCCGGCTACTCTAACCAACTGAGTTAATGGTCCGTGCGCAGTCAATAGTATAGCATAGCACTTATGAAAAATCAAGCATCATTTATCCTATCTATTGACCGCCCTATGTACGATTAAAAGAATACGGCCTTGGCCTGCTCCTTAATTTCCTTAGAAGCAATGAAGGGAATTCTGGTGGTGTAGCCGTTTTTCGCCGCAACGATTTTCTTGGTGGGCCAAGCGAAAATATCCTTGTTCCACTGATTGATGGTGTCGTTATACAGCTCTCTTGCCGCGGTGATCTCTCTTTGCAGATACATATTCTGCTGCATCGCATCGGCAATTTCACGGTGAGCTTGCAGATCGGGGTAGTTTTCTACCGCAACGTTGATATTTCTCGAAATGGTCTCGATCTGACCGCCAATCTCATTACGGGCATCGTCGGCATCGGCGTTGCCGGATCTGAATTTGGCGATGTTCTCAAAGGTGCTCTTGTCAAGGTCAATCGCCTTGTCAAGGAGACGAGCGCAGTTTTGCAAAACCATCACTCTCTGTTCGAGATAGTTGTCGATCTGAGAAGCGTTTCTCTGGATCTTCTGCTGTAACTGATCAAAATGCTTCTGGGCATTGACCTTCATGAATAAGAAAATCAGGCCGGGCAGAATACCGCAAAGCCACAAAGCAATCTCAAAAAACTTCGAGCCTGCGCCTACCTCGGCGGGGATTTTCTTAGCGATGACGTTGGTGTCAAGACCCTCTTCACGGATTTCGGGATTGAGTTCATCTAATTGATTAGCCATGTTCGTTTCTCCTTGTAATTAAGAATTAAATATACACAAGCCATTACGCTTTGCAATTACGGTTTTATTTTCCGCCAACTTGTCGGAACAAATATAGAAGGTGTTTTTCGCTTCGAGGGGAAGATACTCATCCCACTCCACCGACACGTCGTGATAATGCCCGTCATCACCGTACATCGAAACGATATCCACCCGCTTTTCTATATCATAAGAATATGCGGTAATGCAGGTTTCATCCACTTGATCCTTAGAAGCCACAAAGGACGATTTCAAAATGGCCATGGTCTTGGTATCGGGATGTACCACGTGCTTTTTATCTACGGCATTGGCAAGCACCTCGCACTCTTTGAGTGAGTAAAGCCTGTCATAGTCGGGAATAGGTTTGAGAGAATGTACGGGTCTTTCCTGATAGATGGGAATAGCCCAAAGGGGCGCAAAATCAAAGTACACCGACTTAAAAAACTCCGTGTTCTTTCCGATAAAATTCTCTTTAATGATATCAAAGGAATAGGAGGGGTAATTGCTTGCCGCAAGAACAATCTGCCTGCCTTGACTGTGCTGGGAAATGATTCGGTTCATACGTTTGGCCTTGAAGAAATTAAAGTCATCGCCGTACCCCGCCTTGGAGCGAATCAGATCCACCATATTCGTCTGTGCCAGCGGTGTAAAGAGGGTGCGAAATTGCACCTCGTTATTGCGGTCAAGCGCATCGAAAAGAACCTCAAAGTCGGAATTAGACATCGCCATAAAGTCCTTATTTTCGCTGATGGACTCATTGGTCTTTCTTTGTAATTTCTTCTCGCCCCGCTTCACGAAGCGCTCAATCTCCTTGTCGCTTTTTTGCTCCAAATGCGAAGCATCACGGCTAAACGAAAGGTCGGGCCCACCCTGCGAACAGTAGTTGAGAATAACACGGGTATTGTAAAAAGGCTTGGGTTTGGTAACGGTGGCATGCAGGGTTTGAGATCTCGATCTCACCTTCATTTTGCCGTCGGAATCCCGATAGGTTTCGGTCCAGTGAATGGTCTTGTATCCGTGATACGTTTCCTCTCCCACCCTATGCGTCAGCTTATTTTCAAAGAGGAAGGGGTTTTCATTATACGTGCCCGCCAATACCTCAACCGACGACTGCTGATCGTCGTTACTTTCGGCAAAATCGTAATTGATTTTCATATCCTCTTCCTGTTTTGCCGAAAAGCAATCGGCAAAGGTCAGCAAGGGCAGGGTCGATTCAATAATCGTCAAAGCATCCTTATCGGTAAAAAGCTGATTGAGCGGAAGCATTTGATTGTTCGCCTGCGCCAACAGTTCCTCCGACTTCTTATCCCCTTCTTCGATCTCAGCACGAAGCGCCTGTATCTTGGGGGTTGTTTTCATAATAACGACGGGGATCAAAACGAGGGTAATGCACATCAACACCCGCCAAAAGCGAAGCCGATTGTATTTTTTTCGCAGTTGCGCCACGTTTTCTTTATACTCGTTATAACGTTTTACCGTCTCACGGTTTTGCGCAATATCCACGCCCGATTGACGCACAAGCTCCTCAAAAAATTTCTCAGCATGTTGAGTATGCGCCTCTTTGAATTTGCTTTCATATTCTTCCAAAGGATTGTAAATGACCGAATTCATCCCATCACCTCTTATTCGACATTATACTACATTTCGTCCCAAATGTAAATGCATAAAAAAAGCACCTCTTCCGAGATGCCTTTCTCATCATTTTTTAATTCTCTTCAATGTTTTTCTTGATATGCTTTTCATCAAGTTCTTCCCATATCGTTATTGAATCGGGCAATATTGCCTTGTATTCATCATAAAAAGTCCGCAACTGTTCTTGTGTAATACGAATGCAATTTTTTATTTTATCTTCATTCAATATGTTGGGCGCATATAAATACACATTATATTCCTTTTCGCTATATTCCTGATAGTTAATCGCATCAATGGTAGTATCTTTTCCGCCCTTAACCTGAACTACCGCCATTTGCTTCTTTTGGTTTTTATCACGACGGATAAACTCACATTCTATTTTAACGGTGGTAGAGTGTTTAGCAATGGAATTGGAAAGCAGGTAATAACCTTCTTTTAATTGTATATAGGATATTACCAGCTCTTCCAAATCGAAATCGGAAAGATTGCTCAATATATCATTTCCCAACCTCTCAATGAAATAGGTGTCTGTCTTGGATAGAACATTATACACCAACTTAGAAAATTCAATAATTTTTCTATCGGTAATTCGCTCGGATGTTCCCCCTAATGGGCGATTAAAACAAGCCTTTATTTGCCCCGGCACCTGCATACTGTATTTATAGGCTTTTACCGGAATAATTGCACCTATATCTAATTCTTCATTATTATAAGGCTTAGCCGGACCTGTTGCTCGGCAAATCCAGTAAAAGCCGTCCAAATCTCTCGTCCAAAACAAATCATTTTCTTTTGCATCCCTAAAAACGTTTTGCACCGGATAAATCTTGTATTTACTTTTATACTCATCATAATACTCTTTATAACTCTCGAATTTTAAGCCATTATCATAAATGCTCCGATACCCTATCGCCAAATACTGCTCTTTTCCCATCAAGCACTGCTTAATCAACTTTTCTCTATCTGTACACTTTCCTGTTTTTAAATGAATTCTTATTACATGCTTCATATCTTATTCTTCCTCAATATATTCTTTTTCTATTTCTTGTATCGTCTCATAGGGCAAAGCGTACTCCCAATCACCCCATCCCATATGAATGCCCACCACTGAATGATGGAAATGGGTCATTTTTGTCCGAATGCTTAACTGAGTAGTTTTCGGAGACAAAGTAACCTTTTCCGTAAAATAGCTATAAAACAATAGTTGATACTCCGTTCCTTCCTCTCCCCCTCCCTTGTATCTTAGGCGAAACACATCTCCAATGTCATAATTCCCCGCAAAAATACACTCATCAATATCATCTAAAACAGCAAGACGAGTTTTGTCAAACGTCGACCAAAACTCTGATTTATTGCCTGTTGTACAGAACAAAAATTTCCCCTCTAAATCCTCTACTTTCTCACATATCGCAATGATTTCATCAAAGCGGGAAGCGTAACAAAATATTTTATCTTGACGATAAAACAAAAACGCAAAATTGTTTTTACAGGGTTCAATCCTATCATATTCACAAGGGGCACACTCAACAAAAGACACCGCTCTCCCTTCGCCCCTGTAATATCCCTCTGTTTTAAGAAGCCCCTGCATACCATCAGACACTACCATCAGATAAGTATCGCCGTCCATTTTCATAAAGCACATGTTGTCATATTTACAGTCTATAATTAACAAATCTTCGTGATAGGGTATACCGTCTGTTGGTTCAACCTTAAAGTTGAACATAAGACCGTATTTCCCGCCCTTTCTCACAATAGAGAGTTCTGCCTCAAATCCACTCTTGTCTTCGCGCATGTAAACATCACAAATTTTGCTGGATACGACTTCCATTTTCATATTCTTTACTCCTTTTCCATTGTTTTTTGCCTGACAATCGAAACGTGCCGATACATTTTCTTCCATCTTTTCATACCATCCTTTTTTCATATTGTTTGTGCACTATCATCTACTTGGTCATCAATGAATTCGTAAAATATGAAAAAATACCTGCCCTAAAAACAAAGAAACGGCAATTTTCTTTCGAAAATTGTCGTTTCTTTTTGGCGGAGAGAAAGGGATTCGAACCCTTGAAGGAGTATAAGTCCTTACACGATTTCCAGTCGTGCGCCTTAGACCAGCTCAGCCATCTCTCCAAGATGGGATGTCCAACGCATATTCTACACGATTTCAAGAAAAAATGCAAGAACTTTTTGAAAAATATCACACATCTATTTCCTTTTGGCAGGAAAAAGCGTAAATAACACGCCGAAAAACGGGTTTTTTAAGCAGTTTTTCGAGTGCTTTTGCGTATAATTGCAACTGTAATTGATATTTTTCTTTATAATATTCGGGGTCGTCGCTACGGTCAGTCTTATAATCGACCAGCACGATCCCCTCTTCCTCTTCAAAAAACAGGTCGATCACGCCCTGCAATAAGAGCATACCGCCCCCCTCGGTCAAGTCGGGGTCATAGCGGTCGGCAGATACCTGCGAAAGGAATCGGTACTCCCTCTCAACGAAAGAAGAAGCCGCAATCCGCCCCGCAAGCTCACTGTGGCGGAACTGCTCAATCGCAGACAAATCCAGCACCTCAGCCTCTGCCTCACTGAGCGTTCCCCGATGCACTAATTGACTGAGCACACGGGAAAGCGGGGTGCGATCAAAGGGCATATACTGCATAAACTTATGCATCGCCGTACCCTTTTGCGCCGCCGAGAGCCCCACCTGTAAAAAGGCGGGCTTGTGATAATCGATCTGCCGTGCCAACATCAGCCCCGCATCCTCATCCATATCCCGAAGCCCTTTTAAGTCGGAAACCGACACCTTGGCAGGGATATGACCGAGCGAAGAGTCATACTCATAATCAAGCACCGAAGAAAGTTGCTCCATATCAACCGCAACAAAGTTATTTTCTGTCTTTTTGGTAACCGCTATCGGCTTTACGATGCGGATCGCCACATCGGGGATCCCGTTTGCCGACCCCTGCGGAGAGACAAGGCAACTACGCTCTAAGAGCTGTTCATCGGGCAGGGTTCCCTCGGGCAGTTCCACCCCGATCTTTTCGGCAAAATCAAGGCCGGCAGGATGGCTCATCAGCGCTACCAACACCAGCTCCAAAGGCGAGGAAAGGCTTTTGATGCTCCGTCCCCCGATCTGCCGTCCCCCTTTTAGGACAAGCCCCTTTTGCAACATCGCCGCAACGGGAGACTGTGCCCCCGATTCGGGCGCAATGATCTTCTCGGTACCCACCAAGAAAAGCTTTTGCTTGGCTCGGGTAAAGGCAACGTAGAGCAGGCGCAACGCCTCCTCAAACTCCTCTTCCTTACTAACGTCTTTTATTACCGAACGAGCAAAGGAATTAAAGACCAATCGGCGTTTTTTATCACGCACCCGAAGCCCCAGCCCATACTCCTCGGAAAAATCGGTGAGACTGTAATTATTCCCCATACCGACAATGGGCCGGTTCATATTCGCCACAAAGACAAAGGGCTTTTCAAGACCCTTATAGCCGTGAATAGTGGAAACGGTAACGTGCGGAGCGGCAGGCGCAGGGTTGGCTCCCTCAGCATTGCGCAGCTGCACCTCTACCCGTTCCATATACCCCAAAAATCCGTACAAGCCTCGCAACGAGGAATTTTCATACTCTCGTGCGTGGCGGTAAATAGTGCGCAAATTCTCCTGCCGAGACTCGGGCGCATTCATTGCCCCCACCACGGCAAAGAGCGAAAATTCGCCGTACAAATCCCAAATCAAACGATAAACCGGCTCTACCCCTGCTCTGGCTCGGTAACGCTCGATCACCGCCAACGCCTGCTTCGCCTTCTCCTCACGGCTCTGCGCCAAGCACTCATACAAGCACCCCTCCCCGCCCTCTCTCAGGTCGCACAACTCTTGGGCTGTGAAGCCGAAAATGGGGCTTCTGAGAGCAGCGGCAAGCGGGATATCCATGTATGGATTATCAATGGCACGAAGGAAAGAAAGGACAAATTTTACCTCGTACCGGTCAAAATAACTCGGTGCCTTGGCAGAGTAAGCAGGGATGCCGCTATCAACGAGGGCACGCACGATGCCGTCGGCACGCCCTTTAACGGTACGCAGTAAAATAACGACGTCGTCGTAACTCATCGGGGTATGGGTTTTGGTTTTGGCGTTCCACACCGTCTGCCCCTGCGCCATCATTTCTTTGATGCGGGCAGCACAAATCAGTCCTTGGCGATAGTCGTCGCTGAAATCGTCCTCAGCTTCCAGTTCGCCCCAGCCTTCGTCAAGTTCATCACACAAAAGCAGTTCGGTGGTATAGTCATCCTTCGGGAAATCCCCGCCTACATACGACCATTGCGTCTCATCGTAATCGGCACCGCCCGAGAGTTTGCTCATGACGCGAGCAAAGAAGAAATTAACAAAACCCAGCACCCCTTTTGAGGAGCGGAAATTCCGAGTTAAAAACTGCACCTGCGGAAATCCGTTTTTGCTAAAACGATTCAGTTCACCCTCAAAAAGATCGGGACGGGCGTGGCGGAAACGATAGATCGACTGCTTTAAGTCGCCCACGCAAAAGAGCTTCTTGCCGTCGTCCGAAAGGGCTCGGAAGATAATATTTTGCAATAGGTTGGTGTCCTGATACTCGTCAATAAACACCGCATCAAGACAACTGCCCGTCTCCCCTTGCACGTAGGCCTTGGCAAAGTCGCTGATGACGATGCTGTCGGTTTTTGCATCGTAGCTGTCCACCAATAACGAAAGCGTTAAGCGTGCCGTATCACTTAACGACAGCACGTTTTTCCGACGCTTCACGGCATCAAGCTCATCATAATAACGGAGCATCACCGAACGCATTCCCTGCGCCAATGTCAGACAAAGGGATTGTTGCCACTCAAATTCTTTCTGCGAGGGTATCGAAAAGGCGAAGGCCTTTTTCACCATATCTCTCGCCGTCTTTACCTCGGCGGCAATCGGCTGATAGGCAGGATAGGCTTTTTGCACACGGGTAGGCGCTTGCAGTTTCGGGAAGGCGACGGCGGGCATTACACCCTGCTCAACCTGCGCATAAAGTTCCTTGACATACGCCAAATCTTCTAAGCGCTGATCAATGACGTTATCCTTTACCACCTCACGCAAACCTTGCGCATAGTCAGCGGCGTGTTCAAAAAGGGGTAACACCTCATTCAGGGTATCTGCTACCACACGCAAACGGCGTTGATACCATTTGCTGTCGGTTAGTTTTTTTACCGTGTAATGCTCACAGATCTCGTCTAATTTCTCACGGGGATAGGGCTCGCTTTCTAATGGTATGACAAGTTCCATCATCACGTTGAAAAAGTTCTCATCACTCTTTTCACTCGAAAACCCTTCCACGCACGCCAAGAAGTCAGGGTCGCCCTCATCATAAAGCTTTTCAAACAAACTGCGCATGGTCGACATCCGCATCAGTTCCCATTCGGGCCCCATAACAATACGGAAATCGGGAGCAATGGCAAGTCGCTGAAAATGCTGACGAACAAACTTATTATAGAAAGCGTCCATCGTACAAATGTTCGCCTGCGACAGCGCCATAATCTGACGGGTCAAATAACGGCGCAGAGAAAGGTCGTTGGTAGCGTCCTTTTCTGCCTGTAATGCCTTGGCGATACGCTGGCGCATCTCGGCGGCGGCGGCCTTGGTAAAGGTAACGATGAGCATATTGAGGATGGGCACACCGTCCAGCACCTTGCGTACCACACGCCCCGTCAAAACGGAGGTTTTGCCCGAGCCTGCCGAGGCACTGAGCAAAATACGGCCGCCGTCGGTATTTACGGCTAAACTCTGTTCATCGGTAAACGAGCCGTGCGTTAAGGGTTTTATCACCGAAAATTTCGGCATATCCTGCATATTACTCGTTCACCTTCCTTTCCAACTCACTGCCTTTATAGGTCTTGGCCCGCCGAGGTTTTCCCGCAAGCTCAAAACCGCAAATATCGGCATAATCGCAATATTGACACTTGGTTTCTTTACCCTTTTTAAGCGGATGAGGCGTTACGTCGCCCGTTAAGAGTTCTCGACCAAGCTCGGCAATCAAGCCCTCTAAATATTCTTCCAGTGCCGTAAATCCCTTTTCGGACACTAAACTGCCTTTCAGCTCCTCGCCTTTAAGATTTACGTTGATAAAATGCCCTTGCAGATCCTTTTCCATCGCCGTGAGTACCTTCATATCACGCAAAAGAAGTCCGCTTTGTGCCCCCTCTTTTTTCAGCATCTCGCTGATTTCACTCTCGTCGGGAATGGGGTCGCCGGCGCTTACCACGTGATAAGGCGTAAAGGCGGGATAATAGAGCACCCCCGCCGGACGCAGAGCCAAGCCGTAGCGGTCTCCGCCGTTTTTCATCAGCGAGAAAAGATACCAGAGCATCTGGGTGGACTGCCCGTTATATATCTCTTCAAAATCGAATTTCTTTCCGCCCGTTTTATAGTCTACGATGCGCAAATATCCGCCGTCGTCCGATTCCATCATATCCACACGGTCGATAATGCCCTCCATACGGATACTGCCGCCCTCAAACTCAATGGAGATCGGTTCAATAGCACCGCCTTTTTTAATATTGAGTTCAAAATCGCGCGCCAAGAAAGCCGACTGTGCAAATTCATCACACAGACGGTCGATGAGTTCGTGTACCGTTTCACAGATCCGCCCAAACAGATAGCGGAACCGAGCCGAGCGCACGTCCCCGGCAAAATAATCGGTTAAATAGACAGTGATGCGCTCGTCCACTTTGCGGTAAACGTCCTCACGCTCTTCCTGCCAAATGGGGGTGGTGCTGTGTTCAGCGTAATCGGAGAGAATTTTTTCGAGGATATCGTGGACAAAGGTGCCCGTTTCACTGCTCGACATCTCGGCACGCTCAATCTTTTTAAGCCCCAGCACGTACTTGCAAAAATACTGAAAACGGCAGTTGGTCATAATATTTAAGCTCGTTGGCGAAACCGAAAGTCCGCCCGAAGAAAGTTTGCTTTCCAATACTCGTGAATGGGCAATATCCTCTTTACCGATTTCGCTCGCCGTTTGCGCCTGTATGATGCGTCGGCGGTATTCGGGCATAGCATTAAAGTAGGATAATAACCCTTTATCGGCAAACTGTCCGCCCACCAACCGCTCAAAGGCGGCGGTGCGGTCGCAGGGTTGCCCCTTGCCGTAGGTTGTTTCTATGTTGGGGAAAAGTTTTTTAGCTGATTCAAAAAAGTCGGAAGGGAGTGCCGGCTGGCGATCGTCCGAGAGCAGATGATAGGTAATGAACAATTTTTCGGTCGGCATCGAGAAGGCCTGATAGGCATAGAGCCACTCTTCCCTGCTGCGGGATACCGATCCCTCTTCCCACAAAAGTCCCACTGACGCAAGACGGTCGCGGTCAAGCTCGTGAATGAGATCGACGTCGGCAACCGAAGCGGGGAACATATCGGCGTTAACGCCAATCACAAAAACGGCACGGCGGGAGAAGGTGCGCACGTGATCCACCCGCCCCGTTAATACCTCATCAAGCGAGGTGGGAATACGCCCGATATCGTAGGCCGACATCGTACAATTCCATAGCTGACGGAAGGTATCGGCATCGGTATTTTCCTGCGCCGCGGCCGCATACAGGGCATCCAGCGCCTTCATCACCACTTCCCAGGTCTGTTCACATTCCTGCGCACGGGCGTGGTCGCCCTGAGCATCCAGCATAAGCGTCTGCTCCTGCAAACGAGTAGCAACACCGATGCTCTCCATATAATCATACAGCGCACGGCACACGTCCCCCACCGTCTTGGAAAGGGCGGAGCGAATGGCCAAAATGGGCTCAATAATGGTACGACGGTGTGCATTGATCTTCGCCAATTCTTGCCGGGATTTCTCGGTAACCTTGGCGGTAAACCCGTCGGGATGATCGGTAAAATCATAAAACCACTGTCCGGGCAAGGGCTCCCAGCGTGTGCAATAGCGCTGAACACGCCCCAAATCCTCGTCGTTTAGGCAGGTCAGCCCCGTTTTTATATGGGTCAGTACGTCTTCTGTCGTAAAATCATTGGCGGCGATATCGAGCGCCGTGCTGAGTAGGAGCGCCAACGGCTTTACCTGAATACGGGTGCGCTTATCGGCAAAAACCGAAATGCCGTGCATATCAAGAACACTGTCAAGCACGCCCTTATAGGCATTTTCATCACGGCAAAGTACCGCAATCTCCCCATCCTTATAGCCTTCACGGCGCAAGAACGCCACCTGCGACGCCACGTATTCCGCCTCGTCAAAGGCATCGGCGGCTGCGTGGAAATGCACCGCCTCCGTATCCTTTTCAAAAACGAGGGGGTTGTCGGAAAAAAGGTGGGAGCGCAAATGCGCTAAGGCTTCATCCTCATTCTTTTCGGCAATATAAAGCTCCTGCACACGCACCCCTTGCGCCATAGCAAGCGAGCGCAGTTTTTGGCAGGTTTGACGGGGACGAATAAAGATTGTTTCACGCTCTTTTTCCCCAATTTCATCGCCTTCTATGGCAAAAGTCATATCACAAACGGGCATTAAACGCTCTAAAATCGCCAATTCTACGTGAGAAAAGTAATAAAATCCATCAATATAGATATGAAAATCGGCAAAAATATCCTCTTCTTGAAGCAAATTTACCGCTTGTTCCTGCTCATCTTCGGCAAAATCACGTTCTTGGAGCATACTGCGATACAGGCCAATGATCAGAGAAAGGTCGGATAATTTATCGTTATTACCCTCTAAGCGAGCCACCGCCGTTTCCAGCTCTTCGGGGGTGATACGGCTACGGTGCATCTGCTCGTCGACACGGCAAAGCTGAGCGATAAAGCCTTCCGTTAACCGAGCCGAAGCATAGAAGGACAAGCGATCACGCAGGGCGTTAAAGGCACGCATCATCGTTACCGAGCGCACCGCCATATCGGGGACAGCAGCAAAACTTTTTCCGCAAGCGATCATAACACGGCGAGCCAGCCTTTTGAAGCTGACTACCTCGGCATCCCCGCCAAAGCCCTGCGGACGCATCTGCATCAGACGAGTTTCTGCGTGAACGGTAAATTGTTCGGGCACGAGTAACAGACAAGGGCGACCCTTGTCCGCATCGGCAACAAACTCGCTGTAAAGTTGCTCTCGATTTTGTCTATGCCCTAAATAAAACCGAATCATGACTTCCTCCGACAATTTTTATACTTTATTATACCATTGATGCCTTGAAAAAACAACTATGCTTTGTTATACTGTGAAAGGAAAGGAGGACGAGCCGATGACCTATCAATCAAACAGTTCCGCACAAACACGGGACTTTGCCAAGCAATTTGCCAAAACCCTGCAAGGCGGTGAATTTTTAGCCTTTACGGGCGACCTCGGCGCAGGCAAAACCTGCTTTATATCCGGCATTGCAGAGGCGTTCGGTTGTATTGATCACGCATCCAGCCCCACCTTTGCCATTGTCAATTACTATCGGGGCGAGCGTCCTCTGTGTCACTTTGATATGTACCGCATTGACGTTG
>JAZOCX010000008.1:0-2179 GCA_045596725.1 Eubacteriales bacterium | reverse complement strand
GAAGCTAAGGAACTCGTTGACGGCGCTCCTTCCAACTTAAAGGAGAACGTTAGCAAGGAAGATGCCGAAGCTATCAAAGAGAAGCTCGTCGCTGCCGGCGCCGAAGTTGAACTCAAATAAGTTTCACCAAACCCGTAAAGCAGGAAGCAATCGCTTCCTGCTTTTTCTTTTGCGTGAAATTTCTGTAAAAGCTCTTGACATTTCCTGACTATAATGGTATCTTATATTAGCACTCGTAATATTTGAGTGCTAAAATCAAAAGGAGGCGTGGATATGGAGTTAAATGATCGAAGATTGCGGATTTTGACAGCATTGATTGATGCCTATATCGAAAACTGTGAGCCGATTGGCTCGCGTGCGCCTGTTTTTGACCAATTTCAGCTCTCGTCGGCCACGCTTCGTAATGAAATGGCGAGGTTAGAAGAATTGGGCTTAGTTTATCAGCCTCACACCTCGGCAGGGCGGGTACCGAGTAATTTGGGATATCGCTATTACGTGGAACAGATTATGTCGGATCTGCCGTCAGCGCCTTCGCAATACGAGAGAATTGAGCAGATGGCTCAGGGGCTTTCCGAGCGTCCGGAACAGTTTTTGTCGCAGTGTGCCCACATGGCGGCGGCGCTTACTAACTGTGTGGCGATCTCGGTACATTCCATTGCTCAGCATCGTAAAATTATCTATTTTGAATGCACGATGATTGATGAGCGCAACATTGCCATTATCGCCGTTGTAGGGCGTGATCATATCAAAACGAGCGTTTTTCATACCGAAATGCCTATTACCATCAATGATGCTACGGTATTAAACCGTATTTTGAACGTGCATCTGACGGGTATTGAGATTTCTCATATCGATCCCGCCATTTACGGATTGATAGAAACGGAAATTCGGCGGTACGTACCCTCTATGAAGGATATTTCTCGTTTGATTCGGTCTATTATTGAGGAATTAAATGATGTGGAGATGGTGGTTTGCGGAGAAAGCAATCTTCTGCAATACCCCGAATTTTATGACGTGGGACGGTTAAAACAGTTTTATGATATTATTGCCGATCGTCATAATTTCAAGAAATTGCTTGTTTTACCCGATGACGGTTCGATTCAGGTAAGGATTGATCCGGAGTTTTTCCCCAACGCCTCGCTCATAACGGCATCATTGGGGGATGCGAATACGTCGGTTTCGGTTTTGGGGCCTACGCGCATGAATTATCAGCGAATTATTTCAGACATGAAGAATTTTTCATATATCGTTTCCCGCCTTATGACGGGGGAGGAAAAGGAGAATCAGGATGGCAGGTAAGAAAAAAGAAATGCCAAACGATGAACCGAAGGTAACGAAATTACCGATGGATGAAGAGTCGTTTAACGCATTGATTTTGGAAAATGAAAAGCTTGGCAAAGAACTTGATGAACAAAACGATCGGTATTTGCGCTTAATGGCGGAGTATGATAACTATAAAAGACGTACTCAGCGAGAAAAAACGCAGATCTATTCCGATGCTAAGGCAGATGCATTAACCGCCTTTTTACCGATGCTCGATAACCTGAAACGTGCCGCGGCAAGCTCGGTTGAGGATGGTGCAGGCATGAAAAAGGGCGTTGAGATGATTTTATCGCAGGCCAAAGAGATTTTAACGGCTTGCGGAATTGAAGAGATTGAAGCGTTGGGTCAGCCCTTTGACCCCAACGTTCATAATGCTGTACTGCATATTGAGGATGACGCCTATGGCGAACAAGAGGTATGCGAGGTTTTTGAAACGGGCTATAAGATTGGCGATAAAGTCATTCGCCATGCCATGGTTAAAGTTGCAAACTAATTGATTGATATTTGGAGGAAAAAACAATGAGTAAGATTATCGGAATTGACTTGGGTACGACTAACTCCTGCGTTGCCGTTATGGAAGGCGGCGAGCCGGTTGTTATTCCTAATGCCGAAGGCGGCAGAACGATCGCTTCGGTCGTAGCTTTTTCTAAGACCGGCGAGCGTATGGTGGGGCAGATTGCTAAGAACCAGGCGATCACCAATCCCGACAAGACCATTAGTTCTATTAAGAGAGAGATGGGTACCGATCACAAGACTACGATCGACGGTAAGGATTATACTCCTCAGGAAATTTCTGCTATGATTTTAGGAAAGCTTAAAGCAGACGCTGAAAGCTATTTAGGTGAAACTGTAACAC
>JAZOCX010000007.1:0-2276 GCA_045596725.1 Eubacteriales bacterium | reverse complement strand
AGCCTTGTCCTCCGAGCTTGATCGACTGCCCCGAAGCGATACCGACAGGAATGGTGGCTTCAATGGTTCTCTCATTGGTTACCACGCCCTGACCGCCGCACTTTTTGCAGGGGTCTTTAATAATAAAGCCTCGACCACCGCAACTCGAACAGGTCTGCACCGTTGTAAAAGCGCCCAACATAGTACGCTGTTGTACCCGCACCTGACCGCTGCCGCCGCAGGTAGGACAGGTTTGGCGAGAGCCGTTAGACGAGCCCGAGCCCTTGCAATCAGCACATTCTTCCTCTCGACGATAACGAATTTTACGCTTCGTACCGCTGATAGATTCATCAAATTCGATGCTGACGTTAATAGAAATATCCTTGCCTCGAACCGGCGCATTGGGGTTGGCTCTACGAGCTCGGCCGCCGCCGAAGATATCACCGAAAATATCACCGAAGATATCACCAAAATCGCCACCGCCGAAGCCTCCGGTATAAGCACCGCCGCCGGCACCCGCCCCGTAATTCGGGTCTACCCCTGCAAAACCGAACTGGTCATAGCGTTGACGCTTCTCTTTATCCGAAAGAATATCGTGGGCTTCGTTTAGTTCCTTAAATTGTTGTTCAGCCGCCGCATCGCCGGGATGAAGATCGGGATGGCAATCTTTGGCTTTTTTTCGAAATGCTCTGCGAATCTCATCGTCGGTTGCCGTTTTGGAAACGCCAAGCACCTCATAATAATCTCTTTTTTCCGCCATGCGAAACCTCAATGTACCGCCGAAGCAATCAATGCCTCGGCGGTTTGTTATTAGTTATTCTTATCTTCGTCTACGACTTCATAGTCGCCGTTGACAGTTCCATCTTCGTTAGTAACGTTGCCTGCCTGCTGAGCTGCCTGAGCCTGCTGATAAAGCTTGGTCGAAATTTCATAGAATTTCTTAGACAACTCCTCGGATGCCGTCTTAATGGCATCGGTATCGGTGCCTTTTAGGGCTTCCTTCACCTTTTCAACCTCAGCCTTTACGGCGTTCTTTTCATCCTCGGAAACCTTATCGCCGAGTTCGTTCAAGGTCTTTTCCGACTGATAAACAAGCTGTTCAGCCTGATTGCGAACTTCAACGCCTTCACGGTTCTTCTTGTCCGCCTCAGCAAACTGCTCGGCTTCCTTAACGGCACGCTCAACGTCTTCCTTGCTCATATTGGTGGAAGCGGTAATGGTGATCTTCTGCTCCTTACCGGTGCCGAGATCCTTAGCCGATACGTTAACGATACCGTTAGCATCAATATCAAAGGTAACCTCAATCTGGGGTACGCCACGGGGAGCGGCAGGAATGCCGTCGAGATGGAAACGACCCAAGGTCTTATTATCAGCCGCCATATCACGTTCGCCCTGCAATACGTGAACCTCAACCGAGGTCTGACTGTCAGCCGCCGTCGAGAAGATCTGGCTCTTCTTGGTAGGAATAGTGGTATTGCGCTCAATCAATTTGGTGTTGATACCGCCGAGGGTCTCAATACCGAGAGAGAGCGGAGTAACGTCAAGCAAAACGATACCCTTTACTTCGCCACCCAAAACACCGCCTTGAATAGCAGCACCCATAGCCACGCACTCGTCGGGGTTGATGCCCTTGAAGGGATCGGTGCCGGTGAATGCCTTAACGGCGTCATATACGGCAGGAATACGGGTAGAACCGCCTACCATCAAAACTTTATTCAGGTCAGATGCTTTCAGCCCGGCATCACTCATCGCACGCTTAACCGGCTCCATTGTAGCCTCAACAAGGTCAGCAGTGAGCTCATTAAACTTAGCACGGGTCAAGGTCATATCCAAGTGCTTAGGACCGGTAGCATCAGCGGTGATGTAAGGCATATTGATATTGGTCGAAGCAACGCCCGACAAAGCGATCTTTGCCTTCTCCGCCTCGGTACGCAGGCGCTGATATGCCATTTTATCCTGACGCAGGTCGATACCGTTTTCCTTCTTAAATTCTTCAATCATCCAGTTTACGATACGGTCGTCAAAGTCATCACCGCCCAAACGGTTGTTACCCGAGGTAGCCAAAACTTCAATAACGCCGTCGCCGATATCCAGAATGGATACGTCGAAGGTACCGCCGCCAAGGTCATATACCATGATCTTCTGTTCGGTTTCCTTATCAACACCGTAAGCCAAAGCAGCAGCCGTAGGCTCATTGATAATACGCAACACTTCCAAGCCTGCGATCTTACCCGCATCCTTGGTTGCCTGACGCTGAGCATCAGAGAAATAGGCAGGAACAGTAATAACCGCTTCGG
>JAZOCX010000006.1:0-2336 GCA_045596725.1 Eubacteriales bacterium | reverse complement strand
GTCTGTTCTTCCTTGACGGCTATTACTACTATGCGGTTGATGGCGGTAAATTGATTACCAATCAGTCCTACACCATCACCAACGGCAACGATCTGTTATTGGAAACGACCTACACCTTTAACGAATTCGGCCAGATTATTGGCTAAAAAGGATACGGATACCCAAACGGGTATCCGTATTTTTTGTCTTGCAATATGGAAAAAGGTGTGGTATGATGGGGGCACCGACAGTTCGTTTGTACCATCCTGTCGTTAAACAAAACCAGGACTTTTTTGCGGCCTTGTTTTGTGCAAGGCCGCTTTTTTTAAGGAGATTTATGAAACTGATTCAATGGATAAAAAAAGAACGCACCGAGACTGCTGTTTTGCTTCGCTCGGTGCCGTCTACCGTGGTGTCGCTGTTTGTGGTGAGCGTCATCTGTATGAACCTGCTCGCCAACAAAACGCTCCTGCAAACAAACTGGATCGCCCTTGACGGGGGGATTCTCATTTCTTGGCTGTCCTTTATGTGTATGGACATCATCACCAAATATTTCGGGCCCAAGGCTTCCAACAAGATTGCCCTGTTAGCTTCGGCTATCAATCTGCTTACCTGCCTCATCTTCTACGTGGCAAGTATCATTCCCTCCAACGCCAACGATTACACGGCGCTTAATACCTTACTCGGCGGGACTTGGTTTATTTTGCTTGGCAGTACCGTGGCTTTTCTCTGCTCAGCGCTCATTAACAACCTGCTTAACTTTCTCATCGGCAAGGCATTCCGCCGCCCCGACGGCAGGCTCGCCTTTGCCGTGCAGTCCTACGTTTCCACCTTTATCGGGCAGTTTGCCGATAATCTTATTTTCTCACTCATCGTTTTTATGTTTTTTGCGCCCCGCTTCTGGGACGGGTTTTCCTGGACCCTCTTACAATGCCTCACCTGCGCCCTTACGGGGGCGGTAGCCGAACTGATCATGGAGATCCTTTTCTCGCCCATCGGCTACCATCTCATTCAAAAATGGAAAAAACACAAGGTGGGTCAGCCCTACCTTGATCTTATGGGAGGAAACCAATGAAGGTTGTAATTACCGGCACTACACAGGGCATCGGCAAGGCGATTGCCGAGCGTTTTTTGGTGGAAGGCCACGAGGTCATCGGCATCGACCGAAAGCCCCGCACTATTACCCGTGTAAACTATACTCACTACACCTGCGATATTCGGGATTATGACGCTTTGCCTGACCTTGACGGCGTCCAGATCCTCATCAACAATGCGGGCACCCAAAACGAGCAGGACATTGACGTTAACCTCAAAGCCCTTATGCATATCACCGAAAAATACGGCCTGCAAGAGGAGATCCGTTCCATTCTGCATATCGGCTCGGCAAGCGGGCATACCGGCGCCGAATTCCCCGAATATTGCGCCAGCAAGGGCGGTGTGATCGCCTATACCAAAAACGTGGCTCTGCGGGTTGCCGTCTACCGCGCCACCTGCAACAGCCTTGACCCCGGCGGGGTCATCACGCCGCTTAACGACTGCGTGGTAACCGATCCTGTGCTCTGGGAGCAGATCATGCGGGAAACGCCCCTCAAACGCTGGGCAACGCCCCAAGAGATAGCCGACTGGGCGTATTTTCTCACCGTTATCAACCGTTTTTGCACGGGACAGAGCATCGTGGTGGACGGCGGAGAATCCATCAACTATCATTTTGTTTGGAAGGCATAAAAAATTCCCCTTCGTAACAACGAAGGGGGATTTTCTTTATTCTTGGTCTTCGGCAAAGCCGTACGCCGAGATAATATCAAAGACCTCACTGCGGATCTTTTCGCCCTTAGAGGCTTGTTTTACCATCTTATCCAGTTCACCCAGACGCTGATGGAAATCTTCCACGTTAACGGTCGTGCCACGCATAATGAAGATTTTTTCGTGCTCGGTGGCGTCCACCGTTTCGGTGGTCTGCACCAGCTCTTCATACAGCTTCTCGCCCGGACGAAGACCCGTAAAGACGATTTTAATATCCTTCTCGGGGATTCGGCCCGAAAGACGAATGAGGTCGGCCGCCAGATCGTAAATGCGTACCGGCTGACCCATATCCAGCACGAAGATCTCGCCGCCCTTAGCCAGCGTGCCTGCCGTTAATACCAGCGACACCGCTTCGGGTATCGTCATAAAATAGCGGGTCATATCCCGATGGGTAACCGTTACGGGACCGCCTGCGGCGATCTGCTTTTTGAAGGTGGGGATTACCGAGCCGTTGGAGCCGAGCACGTTACCGAAGCGCACCGCCACGCACTCGATACCGCAACCGTTGTACGCCTTGACAAACAACTCGCACATACGCTTGGTGGCACCCATGA
>JAZOCX010000005.1:0-4455 GCA_045596725.1 Eubacteriales bacterium | reverse complement strand
TTGCATTTAGACAAATACAATGATATAATAAATTTATTGATTGGAAGTTTTTACATATTTTTATCACAAAAAGGGATCTGAACCGATGAATTACGAAAAGGAATTAAAGCTCTTATGCGACACACTTAAAAGGTGCCGTATACGCACAGGCGTCGTTTTGCCGTATGAGTCCGCAGGCAAGGTTTTTGACTCCTCGATTAGTGATATAATCTCTTCAGTGTCCGCAAAAAATCAATCTGTCCAAAGCCACATTGGTATAATATCTCCTAACACGATCTACCGATACAAGGACGAATTTAATCTCAGCTACACTTATCTTGCCATAGGTGAACCTTCCGATCAACGAATTCTTTTTGTGGGTCCCTATCTTTCGGAGCAAATGACACCAAAGCAGCTTCTTGAGCTCGGTGAACGCCTGGGAGTTGCTCCAATAGCGCAACGCCATTTTGAAGGATACTATAAAAGCATACCTATCGTACGCGAGGGTTCACCCGAATTTGCGTTGCTCGAAACCTTTTGCGAACATATTTGGGATAGTCCTTCTGTTGAAATTTATAACGTGAACGCTCACGACAACATCACAAATCTGTCGGTCAATCAATCTGTAATAACGAATACTTTTGACGAAACGATGTTCAACATCAAAGCTATGGAGAATCGTTATCGATTTGAAAACGAGCTGATACACACCGTTGCACTTGGGCAGATTCATAAAGAAAAGCAAATGCTTGATGCACTAACAGAGGATATGTTTGAAAAACGTGTAGACGACCCATTGCGTAATGCAAAAAATTATTCTATAATAATGAATACCCTGCTGCGCAAGGCTGCCGAACAAGGCGGAGTACACCCGATTCATATTGACAAATTATCAACTGAATTTGCATATAAGATCGAGAAGATGACCATGCTGTCACACCATTCGCCGCTTATGCATGAAATGTTCAGAGCATATTGTAAGCTTGTGCGTAAGCATTCAATAACAGGCTACTCCCCTACCGTTCAAGCAACTATACTGCTCATCGAAAACGATCTTTCCGCCGATCTCACACTCAGTACACTTGCAAAACAGCAAAACGTCAGTCCGTCATATCTTTCAACTCTTTTCAAAAGGGAAACGGGAAAAACCGTATCTTCATTTATTAGGGAAAAGCGCATTGAGTATGCTTCGAGCCTGTTGAGCTCAACTCATCTTCAGGTGCAAACCGTTGCGCTTCATTGCGGAATAATGGACGTACAGTATTTTTCAAAGCTGTTTAAGCGTCAAATGGGAACAACTCCAAAAGCATACCGCGAGATGGCACGTATGCAGTATTAACGCAACGCACGTTATATTAAACTTGATGAGGTCACACCATGTCAGCTTTTATGAACGAGAATTTTCTTTTAAGTACCGAGGCCGCACGCAGGCTCTATGCCGATTGTGCATCCGAAATGCCTATCATCGACTACCACTGTCATGTGAGTCCAAAAGATATTTATGAAGATAAACGCTTTGAGAATATCACCGAGCTCTGGCTTTCGGGCGATCATTATAAATGGCGGCTTATGCGCTCTGAGGGAATAGATGAGTATTACATCACCGGCGGCGCCGATCCTTTTGAAAAATTTACGAAATTCGCTCATCTGCTGCCCAAGGCAATCGGAAACCCGATGTACCATTGGTGTCATCTCGAGCTAAAAAAATATTTTGGGTACAACGGCGTTCTGAATTCCGATACAGCAAAAGAGATCTGGGATTTGTGCAAGGAACGTCTTAAGGATGCCGATATGTCAGTACGGGGCATTATCAGGCAAAGCAACGTTACCTTTATCGGTACGACGGATGATCCTACCGACCATCTGCAGTATCACAAATTGCTCTCGCAGGACGATACAATGACGGCAAGGGTTGCACCCTCCTTCCGCCCTGATAAAGCACTTAATATCGACAAAGCGGGCTGGAGTGAGTATATCAATGCACTTTCCGAAGCCTCGGGGATAGTTATATCGGACCTTGATAGTCTTAAATCCGCACTCTCCGCGAGAATCGACTATTTTGCACAACACGGCTGCCGTGCAAGCGATCACGGACTCGACCGTATGGTCTATGCAGAGGCGGACGAGAGTAAATTGAACGAAGTCATTCGGCTCGGACTTTCGGGCAAGACCGTAAGCTCGGATGATGCCGAGGCGTTAAAAACCGAGCTACTTGTGTTCTGTGCAGAGGAATATGTACGTGTGGGCTGGGTAATGCAGCTCCATTATAACTGTATCCGAAATCCCAATTCCAAAATGTATGCACTGATAGGTCCCGATACGGGATTCGACTGTATCGGTCCCGATAACGGCTGTCACAAACTCGCAAAGCTCCTTGATCGGCTGAACAGCGAGGACAAGCTGCCCAAAACGATCATTTACAGTCTCGATGCCTTTGATAATGCATTTATCGATACCCTCATCGGAGCCTTCCAGGGTACAGAAATTGCCGGCAAGATACAGCACGGAAGCGCGTGGTGGTTCAATGATAACAAGCAAGGTATGAGAGAGCAGCTAATCAGCCTTGCCAATCTCAGCCTACTCGGAAATTTTGTGGGAATGCTTACTGACTCACGGAGCTTCCTCAGCTACACCCGTCACGAGTATTTCCGCAGGATTCTTTGCGGCCTTATAGGTGAATGGGTTGCTAACGGTGAGTTCCCCGATGATTTTGATGCCCTGTCCGCACTCGTAAAGGACGTTTGCTACTTTAATGCAAAAAGATATTTTGGAATATAGACTTGAAAGGAGTTACCTGTCTATGAAAATGTGCTTCAGATGGTATGGCGAGGGTAATGATAATATAAGCCTCTCGGATATCAAGCAGATACCGGGTGTTGACGGTATTGTATGGGCTCTGCATCATAAAATGCCCGGCGAAATATGGGAAATTGACGAGATAGCCGAGGTAAAGCGTCAGCTGGATAAATACGGATTTAATATGGACGTGGTCGAATCGGTAAACGTACACGACGATATCAAAATAGGTTTACCGACAAGGGATAAGTATATCGAGAATTACAAGCAATGTATACGTAATCTCTCAAAATTCGGCGTAAAGGTTATTTGCTATAACTTTATGCCAATATTTGACTGGACGAGAAGTAACCTCTTCCACCCTGTCGGTGACGGCTCAACAGCACTTTTCTACGAAAAAAACATGATCCAGGACGATTATAATGCGATGGCAAAATATATTCTGGATTTTACCGAAAAGTATAATATGTCCTTCCCCGGATGGGAGCCGGAGCGTATGGCAAAGCTCGACGAGCTGTTCAAAGCATATGAGGGAATCGATCACGAGAAGCTTTGGACAAATCTCAAGTATTTTCTTGAGGCTATTATGCCTACCTGCCGTGAGTGCGATATCAAGATGGCAATTCATATGGACGATCCGCCCTGGGATATATTCGGACTGCCCCGCCTGCTGATCAATGAAGAGAGCATTGATCGCTTTCTCAGAATGGTTGACGATGAGTACAACTGCCTTACTCTCTGCTCCGGAAGTCTTAACGCAGATCCCGATAATAATGTTGCAGATATAGTTCGCAAGCACTGCGACAGAATTGCATTTGCACACATTCGCAACGTAAAGCATTTTGAGAACGGCGATTTTTCGGAAGCAAGCCACCGAGACTGTGACGGCGACACCGGAATACTTGATATTCTCAAAGCATACCACGATTGCGGCTACAAGGGATATATCCGACCTGATCACGGCAGACACCTGTGGAACGAGGGCCCCGGAAACGTGCGCCCCGGTTACGGTCTTTACGACCGTGCACTCGGAATAATGTATATGCTTGGTGTATGGGATATGCTCGAGAAGCTTAAATAAGGAGATTTGAAATGATAAAACTTCCACTTAATGTTGATTACAACGGAAAAGTAGTAGTCGTTACGGGAGCAGGCGGACTCATATGCGGTGCTATGGCACGTGCCTTTGCCCAATCGGGCGCAAAGGTAGCCGCGCTCGATCTCAACGGTGATGCAGTAAAAGCACTTGCCGACGAGCTTAAAGCAGAGGGATTTATTTGCGAGGGCTACTGTGCAAACGTTCTTGATACCGATGCGCTTGAGACAGTACATCAGCAAATACTTTCCGACCTCGGGAAATGCGATATACTAATAAACGGTGCGGGCGGAAACAATCCGAGAGCAACAACTGATAACGAATATCAGCATGAGGCCAAAGAGGGCGGAAAATCCTTCTTTGACCTTGACTCCTCTGGCGTTGATTTTGTATTCAAGCTCAATTTCCAGGGCACGCTTCTTCCCACGCAGGTTTTTGCAAAGGATATGGTTGAGAAAAAGCAGGGCTGTATTCTCAATATTTCCTCAATGAATGCCTATATTCCGCTTACGAAGATCCCCGCTTATTCAGCTGCAAAAGCAGGTATTTCCAACTTTACGCAATGGCTTGCAACGCATTTTGCG
>JAZOCX010000004.1:0-10768 GCA_045596725.1 Eubacteriales bacterium | reverse complement strand
ACGGTAACGGTGGAGCACGCCTACGATCTTTTAATTGAAGAGGGCTATATTGAGCCGAGAGAGCGAAGCGGGTATTTCGTGATTTTTCGCAACGGCGACGGATTTGCGGGGGTGAGCCACGAGCCGATGGCCATTCACCGCCAAGGCGGGCGAGCCGATTTTCCCTACACGGTTTTAGCCAAGAGTATGCGACGGGTAATCAGTGAGTATCAAGAGAGCATGCTCGCCGATTCGCCCAATACGGGATGTGAAGAATTGCGGGAGGCGTTGGCTCGGTATTTGGCGAGAAGCCGTGGGTTGATAGCTAAGCCTGAACAGATTGTTATCGGGTCGGGTGCGGAATACCTGTATAGTTTGATTGTAGAGTTATTGGGGCGGGATAAGATATACGCCATTGAATCGCCCTCTTATAAAAAGATCGAGCTGGTTTACCGTGCTGCTGACGTCAGCCTTGACATGCTCTCGCTCGGTAGCGACGGTATTGAAAGCCGAGCCCTGCAAGGAAGCGGGGCGGACGTTTTGCATATTTCGCCTTACCGCAGTTTCCCGAGCGGAATTTCGGCTTCGGCGTCTAAGCGACACGAATACCTGCGTTGGGTGGAAAAGAAAAATCGCTACATCGTAGAGGATGATTTTGAATCGGAATTTTCCGTTTCCAAAAAGGCGGAAGAGACCCTTTTTTCGCACAACAGCAACCGTGTCATCTATATGAACACCTTTTCCCAGACGGTTTCTTCCTCGCTGCGTGTGGGGTATATGGTGCTACCGCTTGATCTGGTAAAGGTGTTTCAGGAGAAGCTCGGATTTTACTCCTGCACCGTCCCCACCTTTATTCAAATCGTGCTCGCCGACCTCATTGGCAACGGCGACTTTGAGAGGCATATCAATCGGGTGCGACGTCAAAAAAGAAAGGCGATGGGCAAGTGTGAAGAAATTGATAACTTTGACGAAAAGAGTTGACACTTTCTATCAAATGTACTATACTGAAAACGCTGACAGGGTATCTTTTGTCGGTAAATAAATAGAAAGGTGAAACAACAATGGCCAAGAAGATTATTGCTGCATTGCTTTTGGTTGTGGTTTGCACAACCGGTTTACTTGCCGGCTGCGGTGCTACCCCTGTTACCGAAGATGATTTCGACAGAATCGCTACCTACTACTTCGACAAGAAGGTTGGCGAAGGCGAGTGGGTTACTTGGAGACAGGAAGAGGATGTTTTTGTTCAGAACAAGGACGCCTATTGCATGAGCGCAGTAGACGAGAGCGACGAAGTTCTCTACACCATCGCTATTGCTAAGGATGGCTCCGGCGTTTACCGTTACGGTCTTGTAACCGGTAAGACTGAGAAGCTGGGCGGTTGCAACGTAGGTAACTAAAAAATAAAAGCGATCATATGATCGCTTTTTTTTTTACAATTCGGCACTTGTAATCTCAGTGATTAGGTTGTATAATATTGTAGTATGAAACGTTCGGAGGATAGCTATGAAAAAGGCAACCGCAGAACAATCGAATAAAAAGAAGCTCTGGCGCAGTATTTTAATCGGTGCCGGTAGTTTTCTCGTGGTGCTTGTCGTTGGTTTTGTCGGGCTGTTTTTCTATTTCTTCGGCGGGTTACAGGTCGAGGAACTGGATGATGAGGATCTGGGTATTAACAGTGATTATCATTCCTCGATTCAACAGGAGAAAAAAATCTCGAACATTGCCTTATTCGGTATCGACTCGCGTGCCGGCGGCAGTTCCGACAAGGGACTAAGTGATGCTATTATTATTTTGAGCATCAATCATCAGACCAATAAGATTAAGTTGATTTCGGTAATGCGTGATAGCTACGTGCAGATCAAGGGTAAGGGTGATAAGCTGACCCACGCTTACGGCTACGGCGGTGCGGCGCTGGCAGTGAAGACCTTAAACGAAAACTTTAATCTGGATATTACCGAATACGTTACCGTGAACTATGAACAGATGGCGGCTGTCGTTGATGCCGTGGGTGGTATCACCATTGACGTAACCGAGGCGGAGCGCCGTCAGATCAATGATAACATCAGAGAGTTTTACAAGGATAAGGGCGATTTCCTTTATAAGTCGGGCGAAGGTATTCAGTTGTCGGGTCAGCAGGCGGTAGGCTTTGCCCGTATTCGTAAGATCGACAGCGATCAGGCGAGAACGGGGCGTCAGCGTGAAGTGTTGATGGCGATCTTTGACAAGGCGATGAATATGAACGTGCTTCGTTATCCTGCTCTTGCCAAGGCGATGATTCCGATGGTTACCACCTCGTTTACCTATTCGGATATTTTGGAGTTTTTACCGATTATGACCAGCGGTGAGGCGGTCATTGATGAAACGATGATCCCCGGCGAGAAGGATAATCCCAAAAACGCCATGATTGATGGCATTTACTATATGCAATACGATCTTGATTTAGCGACTCAGCATATCCACGATTTTATTTACAACGATATTCATCCCGATGCGGAAGAGATAGTAGAAGAATCGGGCGATGCAAGCATCGAATAATGAAAAAGCGAGGCGAAAACCTCGCTTTTTTGTTGCCTTGACAGACGGGGCATTGTTCGATATAATAGATATATAACGATTTTTATAGGAGGCAGATATGGATTATTGTATCAACTGCGGTGCAGACCTCACGGATGATATGGAAAAGTGCCCTGAATGCGGCGCTGCTCGTTTGATGCGTCGTCCCGCACCCTTTAACCCTGCTGCATATAAAAAAGAATCCTTTGCGGTCAGAGAACCTGAACCGATTACGATAAAAGAGGAATTCATACCCGAGGTACCCGAAGAGGAGATCTTGCTGACTCAGCCTGCTCCCGTTAGCAGTGGCCACGAGCCGGGCGAGCCCGCTTCCATCATTGAGGAACTGACCGATATGAGCGAGCTGGCCGATGCCTTGGCGGTAGTAAAGCAGACGCCCGAACCGGTAGTTGACTTAATTGCCGACCCCGTTGCTGACGTGCCGACGGTTACCGTAACCGAGCAGGTAGAAGAATATTTTAACGACCCTGCTTATGACGTACTTACCACCGGCCAGTATTTCGGAACGGTGCTCTTGATGGGGATTCCTATTATTGGTTGGTTGGCTACCCTTATTTGGGCGCTCGGCGGTACCAAGAACTTTAACCGTCGTAATCTTGCCCGTGGCGTGATCTTTTCCTTCTTGCTCGTATTGGGTGTTATATGCATCGGTGTTGCCTTGTGCGGATTTTTCCTTTACGGCAACATTATGGGTGTTATTCAAAATTTATTGGGTGCGTAAAGAAAAAAGCTATGGATTTTCATCCATAGCTTTCTTTTTTTATCGGGTTACCAACATAATGAGCAGGATTCCGACAATGATCAGGGATATGCTGCAATGATCGCCTTCCAAGGAATTCTTAAAGCACATACTCTGCACCTCCGTTCACTATATCTTATGTATAACACGGGGGATTGGTGCTTGAAAAGAGAGTGGGGGTGTGGTATACTGTGTGAGAATGGAGGTCCGTATTATGGGATGGTTATATTGGTTGCTGGGAATTGCCGTACTGCTCATTGGCGCCATTGTGCTGTGGGTTTTCGTGGTGCGCAGTTCTTTCTCGGCTATGGCATATGAATGTGAAGACGCCTATACTGCCGTTGATTTGTTCTTAAAAAAGCGGTATGATTTGATCTCGCAGGTTGTGGAAACGGTACAACAGTACGCCGCCCACGAAACGGCGGCGATCGAGGCACTCATCGAGCTTCGTAACGATGCTCTTTCCTCGACTTGTTTGGAAGAGGCTTGTAACAAGGAAGCAAAGCTGACCGAGGGCTTTCGTCGGTTATTTGAGGCGGCGGATAAGTATCAACCGCTCCGCATCAGTGCTGTGTTTATGTCGCAAAAAAGTGAGCTACGTGCCATTGAACAGGACATTACCAATGCCGGCGAGCAATACAATCGCCGTGTAAGACGCTATAATAAGTATTACGATAAGCCCTATTGCAATATTATTGCAACACTCTTTCGCCTCAGAAAGATGGCGACCTTTGAGATGCCACTCAGTATTGAAGAATAAAAAATATATAGTGCGTTATTCTTAACGGAGAATTAGATTCTTGTTGAGAGCCAGCATCGTATTTGTATGTACAAACGCACCCCAGCAGTAGCCCAAACCCACTTTCAACAGAAAAAGAGAAGATTCGTATGTCGTAACGAGTCTTCTCTTTCTTTTTGTCTGTATAGTGATATGTTGATTACCATCAGCGTGATATTCTTTTAGAATACCTCGCCAACGGCGAGATATTTCTAAAAGAGTGATATTAAACCCTTTGGGTTTAGTGATATTCTATTCGCCTATAACTTGCGAAGCAAATAACACTCGGCTGAAAGCCGAATATCACTGCGTAGCAATATAACTCGCCGCAGGCGAATAGAGTTGGCGTAATGTCCGTTAAGGACATCACGCCATCTCCGGAGTATTTTTTTATTTGTGTAAGAGTCTTCGCGCAAGCCGTCTTGCTTTAATGAGCAGGGGAGAAATGGCGTTCCACAGCCCATAGAGAAAGGGGGAGGATACGAGATAAAACTCGCCGCCAAACTCGGTATAAAGCCCCGAAAATTTCTTCTTAAACAGATAGATGCCGGTGAGGGGATTATCGGGCGAGGGGTCGCCGGTACTGCCGTAAAAGTCGGTGAACTCTTTGCCTTGTTTGCAGGCGAGTTCGATGGCGTGCCAGGTGATCTTATAATTGGCGGCAAATTGACGAAGGACGCTTCGGGAACCGCCCCATACCGTCCACATCCGCTTGGGTGTGCTGACGGTAATGAGGGTGGAAAGATCCAGCCCGTCGGGGTGTTTTTCAAGATACTCTTTTGCTACGTCCTTTTGGCGCTCAACACGCTGGCGTTTTTCCTGCGCCTGGCTCAGTTTTGTTTTAGCGCGGGGCGTGGGCTTTGCCTCGATTCGTTTTTTCAGCTCGGCTATTTCGGCATCGATGGTGCTGAGGGTGCGGTCGATCATTTTCAGATGCTCTTTGGGTTCGTAGCGGGCGAAATATAACTGCGCCATACCCTTTTCTTTGAGCAGGGGATAAAGGCGCTGATAATAGGAGGGGGCGCCTTCAAAGAAATCGTCCCGTTCGGCGGTATCACGCATAATTTCAAAATAGCGCTCCAAATCGTCGCTCTCGTAAATGCGAATGGCGGCGTCGTCGGCAAAGGTGAGATTTTTGCGTGCCATACGGTCTAAATCGTCATAGATGCGGTCGATATCCTTAGTAAGGGGGAGGCGGAAGGTGAAGCGGGGCTGTCTTTTCTCAAAGTTCATATGATAGCCGCCGTGTTTCCAGCCAAGCGAGGTGAGAAATTCCACCAGATCGCATCGCTCCATCGTGGGCTTATCGTATTTATCCAAGGCGGCGATGGCCACGTCGGGGTCGATCGTAAGATACAGTGCCTTTTGCTCTTTGAGAAATTGTTTGAGAGCCTGCGTGATTTCTGTAAGCAACGGACGGTCGTTATAATCGGCAACGGGCCCACGAGGGCAGTAATAAAGGGAACGGGAAAAGAAGGGCACCTTCTTTTTTAAGAGCATGGCGCTGGCGCATAAGGTGTCGCCCTGATAAAAGCCGATAAATTCGTGCGACCAGCCGTCGGTCGACTTAATCTTGCCCCAAATGGCCGTCTGCATAAAATGCTCTTTGGGAGAGCCTATCATAAATTGTTCGTGAGTGGAAGCGTCAATATATCGACAAACCATAGTATAACCTCACAATCTTACAAACGGGGAGGTACCCCTCCCCGTTTTCTTACCATTTTTCGTTATGTATGCGATCTTCCTGAAAGCGATCGGGTGTGGGCGGATTTTCCTTGCCGGGATACCCTAAGGTAATAGCCGAGAAGATATGCACCGACTCCGGAATATCAAGCAACTGTCCGATAGCCTCTTGACGGTCTTCATGCGGATAAACGGCGCACCAACAACTGCCCAGCCCCTGTGCGTGAGCCGACAGAAGAATATTCATCGTGGCGGCGGCGCAATCGGCGTAAGCCATCGGCAAGGGGGTAATCTCATCATCGGCGCAAACCAAAATCACACGGTTGGCATAGCGGGCAAAGGACATATGAGGATGAAGCTCGGTGAGCTTTTCCCGCATCTGCTGATCTTTGACCACGACAAAATGCCAAGGCTGTCTGTTGCAGGCCGAAGGGGCAAGCATCGCCGCTTTCAAAATGGCTTGAAGCTGATCTTCGCTTACCTCTTGGTCGGTATAACGTCGCATACTGCGACGGGTATAAAGCAATTCTAAATTATCCATTATTCCGCCGAAATAACAAAGTAGTACACGGCCTGACCGCCGTTGATGATGTTGATGTCAGCGCCGGGAAGATGCTCTGCCAGTAACGTCTGCACCTCGACTGCCTGCTCTTCACTGACGCCCTCGCCGTAGAAAACGTTGAGGTAGGTTTCGTTACCGGTCAGTCCTTCATCGGCCATTTTGCCAATACAGTCGGCCAGCGTGGTTTCTACTTCCAAAACCTTGCCGTTGACCATACCGAGATAGTCGCCCTTTTTGATCTCCAATCCGTCAAAAACGCTATCACGTGCGGCATAGGTAACCTGCATCGTGGTAACCGTCTCGGCGGCGGCGGTCATAGCCTCGGTATTCGTGTCGGTGTCGGCATCGGGGTCAAAGGCAAAGATGGCGGTGATGCCCTGAGGAACCGTCTTGGTGGGAAGGACAACGACCTTTTTCTCGGTTAAATCCACGCACTGCTCGGCTGCCATGATAATATTCTTATTATTCGGCAAAACAAATACCGTTTCGGCGGGAGTACGGTCGATCGCCTTTAAGATATCCTCGGTAGAAGGGTTCATCGTCTGGCCGCCCGAAATGAGCTGGTCAACACCCAAATCCTTAAATACGGTGTGGAAGCCATCGCCCGAGGCTACGGCAACAAAGCCGTAAGGCTTTTCGGGAGCGGCGGGCGTTTCCTCGGGCTGTGCTTCGGAAACGAGTGCCGAATGCTGTTCCTTCATATTCTCGATCTTAACCTTGGTTAGCGAGCCGAGTTTTACCGCGGCTTCTAAGGCAAGACCGGGGTTATTAGTATGAACGTGGGTTTTGATAAAATCGCCTGCATCAACAACGACGACGCAGTCGCCGATCGTCTGCAAATAGGCACGGAAATCGTCTGCCTGTGCATTAACGTCGAATTTATCGATCAAAAATTCGGTACAATAAGCGAAATTGATCTCTTCGGTGTCAAAGCCCTCAAAATCGGCAGTAGCCTGTACGTCATCCTGTGTAGAGGTGGCTTCGATAATCTTACCGTCAGCCAACACGCTACGCATACCTTCGAGTACCACAACATACCCCTGGCCGCCGGCATCGACTACGCCTGCCTGCTTTAAGACGGGGAGCATATCGGGGGTTTGGGCAAGGGTCTTTTTGGCAGCTTCTAACTGAGCGTCAAAGACAGCCAGCAGATCCTTCTTCTGCTTAGCGGCGTTATTGGCGGCTACGGCAGAAAGGCGTGCGACCGTTAAAATGGTGCCCTCGGTGGGCTTCATAACGGCTTTATAGGCGCCTTCGCAACCGAGGGTGGTGGCGTTGGCGTACTGGACGGCGTTTGCCGTTTTCAAATCCTTTAATCCCTTAGCAAGACCACGGAAAAGCAGGGACAAAATAACGCCCGAGTTACCGCGTGCGCCACGAATCAGCGCATTGGCGGCGGCGTTGGCAACTGCACCGACCTCATCGGTGTTCAGTTCCAAAACCGCTTTGCGGGCGGCGCCTAAGGTTAAGGACATATTGGTGCCGGTATCGCCGTCGGGGACGGGGAAGACGTTTAAGTCGTTTACCGGCTGTTTCTTATTTTCTAAATGATTGGCTGCGGAAACGATCATGTCCCGCAGCAGGGACGCTGTTAATTCCAAAACGGTTACCTCTCACTTTGGCGTACTTTACGCCTTGATCGAATCAACGAAGATGTTCACCTGCTCAACGGGAACGCCGATGAACTTCTCTACGCTGTAACTTACCTTTTCTTCAATCGCCTGCGAAATGGCGGGAATATTAACGCCATGGGATAAAATGACGTGCAGGTCGATAACAAGCTTATTATTGTCGTAGCGCTCGTTGACGCCCTTTTCCATATTATCACGGCTTAAAAGAGAAACGACGCTGTCAGCCGTATTACGGGCGGCCATACCGACTACGCCGAAGCAAGCGGTGGCTTCATAGCCTACGACACGGGCCAAGACCGAAGCGGCCACATAAATATCTCCGTTGGTGCTGTTGATTTTCAGCATAAGGACACCTCTTTCCAGAGTATTTTCACTATATTATACACTAAAAATATCGATTTCACAATATGAAATTCATAAAAAGTTAAAAAATTGCAAAAAAAACAGGAATACGGTTGCCCGTATTCCTGTGAAATGAAGGGGGTTATTCGGTTTGTTGGGCTTCGGCGATGATCTTTTGGGAAACGTTTGCGGGGGCTTCCTGATATCGCTCGAACTTATACTCAAACGAGCCACGGCCACGGGTGAGGGAGCGCAGGTCGGTGGCGTAGGTGTGCATTTCGCTCATCGGTACTTCACCCACGACCTCTTGCGTGCCGCCGCCCATCGGGTTCATACCCAAAACGGTGCCTCGGCGTTTATTCAGATCACTGATGATGGCGCCCATCAATACCTCGGGGACGACCACTTTCAGCATACCGATCGGCTCTAACAAGACGGGATTTGCCTGCGGTAAGCCCGCCTTAAACGCCAAGCCTGCGGCAACCTTAAAGGCTAACTCGTTGGAGTCGACGGGGTGGTAAGAGCCGTCGAGCAGGGTGGCTTTGAGATTGACAACGGGATAGCCTGCCAACACGCCGTGCTTCACGCTGTCACGCAGACCCTTTTCCACGGCGGGGAAGAAGTTCTTGGGAACCGAGCCGCCGAAGATCTTTTCTTCAAAGACGAGTTGCGATTCTTCGCAGGGCTCAAACTCGATCCATACGTGGCCGTACTGGCCGTGTCCGCCCGACTGTTTCTTGTGCTTGCCCTCGACCTTAACCTTTTTCTTGATGGTTTCACGATAAGGGACACGGGGCGCTTTCAGCTCAACACCGACGCCGAATTTATTTTTCAGTTTCGATACGATAACGTCGAGATGCATCTCGCCCAAGCCCGACAAGATCTGTTGCTTGGTTTCGGGATCTAAGCGATACGAAATGGTTATATCTTCCTCGCACAAACGTTGCAGACCCGATGCGATCTTATCCTCATCGCCCTTGGTCAGCGGACTAACCGCCATGCTCAAACAAGGCTCGGGCAGTTGGCGGTGAAGGCCGGTAAGGATGCAGGGGCGGGCGGGGTCGCACAGAGTGTCGCCGGTGTTGGTACTCAAAAGCTTGGTGATAACGCCGATATCGCCGGCATAAAGTTTTTTCACTTCAATCTGCTTTTTACCGCGTACGACGTAGATACGGCTGATTTTTTCGGTTTGGCCCGAAACGGTATTAAGTACGCTCTTATCGGCGGTCAATATGCCTGATTCCACACGGAAGTAGGACATTTTGCCGACAAAGGGGTCGGCCACCGTCTTAAAGACAAAGGCGGAGAAGGGCTGATCTTCGCCGATCTCGATCTCAATGGATTCGCCACGGATATTTTTACCCTCAACAACCGAGCGGTAGGCGGGCGAGGGGAAGAATTTTACGATATCGTCAAGCAGGAGCGAAACACCGCCCTGATCGTTGGCGCATCCGGCAAAAACGGGAAGCAGGGTGCCTGCCGCAATGCCTGCCGCCGCACCGGCGCGGATCTCATCAGGAGTGAAGGGCTCATCCATAAAGTATTTTTCCATTAAGGCTTCGTCGGTCTCGGCGATACTTTCGGAAAGCTTGTGTTGGAACTGCTCCATTTTGTTAATATTGGGCGGAATGGGGATCTCTTTTCCCGTGAGGTCGACCGCTTTGTTTTGGAGCAGGTCGACATAGCCCACGACCTTATCGCCGTCGATAATCGGCAGGGTTACGGGACAGACGTTTACGCCGAAGATGCTGACCAATTGGTCAAGCGTATGGGAAAAGTTAACGTTTTCTTCGTCAACCTTGGTAACGAAAAAGGCCTTGGGTTTGGTGCCGGCATAGCCGAAGGCATGCTCGGTACCGACCTCCACGCCGTCCTTTGCCGAAACGACGACCAAAGCGGTATCGGCCGCCTGAATACCCTGCTGGGCTTCGCCGACAAAATCAAAAAATCCGGGAGTATCGATCAGATTTATCTTGCAATCCTTCCACTCTACGGGGCAGACCGAAGCGGAAATGGATATGCCTCTTTTTATTTCTTCGGCATCAAAGTCCGAACAGGTGTTGCCTGCGGGGGTGTTGCCGGGTCGATCAATTGCCTTGGCGGCAAAAAGAAGAGCCTCGGTCAGAGAAGTCTTACCGTCGGAGCCGTGCCCGGCAAGACAAACGTTGCGGATAGCGGATCGGGTATATTCTTTCATGGTATTCTCTCCTTCCTCGCACCTATTGAGGTGCCTGATAAGAATATTATAGCAAAAACATCAATAATGTTCAATAGTTTCTTACTAAGTTATCACATTTTGTGCAAAATCACCAAAAAGAAATTAGAAAAAACTTATTTTCGTCCTTGCCATATAGATATCATTAGTGGTATGATAATATGAAGGGGGGATTTGATGTCCGGTTTTACGCATATCCGTAAGGGAGAATTGGAATATTTGACGGTTCCTTCCTTTGCCGAGGCTCAATTTCCTCACGCCTTTT
>JAZOCX010000003.1:0-3666 GCA_045596725.1 Eubacteriales bacterium | reverse complement strand
ATGGGCGATTGCGGTTCGACCTTCTTAGGGTTTGCCTTGGCGTGGGTTTCGGTTGCGCTTTTGGCAGATCCCTCGCCAATATCTCCTATATCTCTGCTTCTGATCTTTGCGATCCCCCTCGCGGATATCACCGTCGCCGTTCTGCGACGCGTAGCAAAAGGCAAAAGCCCCTTTCTGCCCGATCGGTCGCACATTCATCATATGCTTGCCGATACGTCCTTGGGGCATTTCGGGGCTTCCCGCCTGCTCCGCCTTGCGGCGGCACTACTTGCAGCGGTGGGATATTTCACCTCACAAATATAGGCGCGCCGATGGCGCGCCTTTTTTTGCATTTTAATGATATAACAAAAAATTGACAAATATTTTATTGGGTGATATAATATTAATAAATCGGACATCCTTGGAGGTAAAATATGGATCCCACAAGCAAACATTTTGGACACACTCTCTTGCTGTTTTTAGCAATCATTCTTGCAATTATAATTGGCGGAGTTATTGTTTCTAAAATAACATGTGATCACCATAACGAGTATGAAATACAAATACTACCATATAGAGCAGCAACATGCCAGCAAACCGGATTATCTTTTGGCAAAAAATGCACCAATTGCGGGAAGATAATTGTTCCGCAAACTGTTATCCCTAAGACAGACTGTAAAGATCTACAATGGCTTTTTGAAGAAGAACCCACATGCCAAGAAACAGGTCTCACCTCAGGACAAAAATGCAGAACTTGTGGAAAAATCATTATCCCACAGGAAACAATCCCATTATCAGAATGTAAGGGGGGCTCTTGGATTATTGACAAGACTCCTACAAAAACCACAGATGGGGCAAAACACAAAGAATGTATCTTCTGCGGAAAAACTGTTGAAACGGAAATTTTATGTGCAGGATCGCAAGGTCTTCAATATAAGATAAACTCAGATAGAACTTATACCGTTACTGGAATCGGAACATGCACTGACCAAGAGATTATAATTCCTCGCATGTATAAGAATATTCCAATAACAAAAATCGGTACATCTGCTTTTGCTTCCAACAAAAAAATTACTAGCATAACACTTTCTTATATAAAAGAAATTGAAATAAACGCTTTTTACAATTGTTCGTCGCTTGTCTCAGTAAACTTAGGGGATAATTTGACTATTATTGGAAATAGTGCGTTTGAGGGATGTAATTCTCTCCCTCAAATCACTCTTCCTATCAGCTTAACATTCATTGATGTAGCTGCCTTTTCGTACTGTAGAGCGCTAGACTCTATTGCCATTCCTAATAATGTTACTCACCTCGGTGCTGGGGCATTTTCATATTGTTCCTCCTTGAGCACCATATCCCTTTCTAACAAATTAACCTCAATTGAATCCGGAACATTTAAGGGGTGTAATTCTCTTACTAGCATTGTTCTTTCCAACAACATTTCGTACATTGGAGAAAATGCATTTCTTGCTTGCAAGAGCTTACATAGTATAGTAATCCCTAGTGGTATTACAACCATTGGCCGAAGCACTTTCGAAGGTTGTACGGCTCTTGAAAAGGTTACACTTCCTTCAAGCATCTCCAAAATAGAAATGTCTGCTTTTCGAAAATGCACATCCCTAAAAAGTATCTTTTTTGAGGGAACGGAACAACAATGGAAGAGCATAGAAAAAGGAATTTTTTGGGATTTTGAAACGGAGGGCTTCACCATAAAATACCCTCAATAAAATTTCCTTTGCCTAAACTTTAGCCAAAGGAAAAGGCGCGCCGATGGCGCGCCTTTTCCTTAGAATTCCACGGTTGCGATGTGAGGTCTGTGGTCGGATGCCACAATGGCAGGGACGTCTGCCGTAATGATCTTGGCGTCGGGAGACACGAAAATATAATCGATCTTGCAGTCTGGGGCATCGGATGGGAAGCTGAGTTTTTCCTCATCAAAGACCTCTGCCGTATCCTTCATCCTTCCTTGAATCGGTACAAGGATCGGATTGTCTGGCGTCAGGTTGAAGTCCCCCATCAGTACGCATTTTTTATCGACAAGATTTGTCACCACGGTTGCCACAGCGTTTTCCTGCTCGTCGGGGTTGAGACCAAAGTGGGATACCAAAACCGTGACGCCGCCCTCAAGCTCCGCCTTCAGAACGCAACGGGTCTCATAATACCCGTCATATCCGCGAGGATCGGGATCGGGGATCATAACGATCTCGGCATTCAAAATCGGAATGTTGGACAAAAAGCCGTTGCCATAAGGACCGTTTTTGAACTGTTTGGCCTTGGCAAAGTAGCAATATTTCATGCCCGTGAGCTCCCGCAGTTTCTCGACCTGCGCCTCGTATTCGGGATGGTCGCTCTCGCCGCGCATTTCATTAAGGCCCACGATGTCGGGTGCGCAAGCTTTAATGGCGGTTGCCATGATATCAAAATCGATATGCCCCTCCACGTAATTCTTGCAGTGCTGGGTGTTGAAGGTCATAATTTTCATATGCGATCTCCTCTCTTTTTCTTGATTCCATTATACAATAATACAATCGTCATGTCAAGAAAACGTTAAATTGATGTTTATCGGTTTGATTTCTTTTTCGTAGGGGCGATTCACGAATCGCCCGCAACGAGCGGTGCGCACCTGTGAAATGGCGGGAGCCTCACGTTTTCGGGCGATTCGTGAATCGCCCCTACGGTGTTTGTGCGTAAATCAAACAGACCGAAAAATCAAAATTTGAAGGATAAATTGATGTTTATCGGTGTGTTGTATTTTGTTGTAGGGGAGGATAGCATCCTCCCGCAACGAACGATAACCGCTTGTTTTCGGGAGGCTAATAGCCTCCCCTACGGTGTTTGTGCGTTGCCATTTCGGTTATATCAACCCACCGATAAATCAAAATTTGAACCAGGGGAACGATTATTTTTCGGTTCCCGTAGGCAACGTACTGTCAGCGGCGCCCGAATAATAGATGATGGCGCTCTCGATCGGCTCGTTGCCCGCGCCGATGTTGATCTTTCGATACGCCGCCACGCCACCGTCGTAGTATACCGCCTTGATGCTGTCGCAGTTGTAAAACGCCATGGTCTTGATCTCACTGACAAGGGACCCAATGGAAATACTACTGATCTCCTTGCCCGCAGGGCAGGTAATGACGGTGCGCAGCTCCTTATCGTAAAGCACGCCGTCGATATCGCAATACACCTCGTTCTCCGCGTCCACGGTTATGTTCTCAAGAGCCCGACAGCCGCTAAAGGCATAATTACCGATCGCCTCCAGCTCGGCGGGAAGATTGACGTTGACAAGACCGCTCCCGTAGAAGGCGTACTCGCCGATGTAACGAATCGCGGAATTGATCTCGATGGATTTGAGATAGGTGCATCCGCGGAAGGCATACGCGCCGATGCCAACCACCACGTCGCCAACGGGACTGCTGTGAGGCAGGATCACGAAGCTATCAAGACAGCTCCCCATTCCCGAGACGTAGCAGGTGCCGTTGCCGTTGCTCGTAAACGCAAGTCCCTGACTTGCCACCTCGGGCGGCTCGGTCTCGGGAGCGTCGGTCTCCTCGGGCTCGGTGTCCTCGGGTATCGTCTCCTCCTCAGAAGATGCTTCGGTTTCGGTTCCGCTTTCTGTCTCCTCCCCGTCTGCCATTACGGGAAGATCGTCCTTGGTGCGGTTGGCGATAAGTCGGATCGTAGCCATGT
>JAZOCX010000002.1:0-1630 GCA_045596725.1 Eubacteriales bacterium | reverse complement strand
AACACCGAGCCGTCGATCGACATGCCCATATTATCGGTGACCACCTCAAAGCCCTCGGTAGGCGAGGTGCTGCGAAGCACGTAATGCCCCTGCCCTGCGGGCGAGGTATACATATAGAAATAGCCGTTATAGTAATAGACCTCGGGCGCATACGCACCGCGCGTGCGCGCGTCGGTCGCGCAAAGCCCTGCGTAGGTCCAGTTAACAAGGTCGTCCGACGTCCAGCATTTGACGCCCACCTGTCCGTCCTTGGTGCTGACGTACAGATAATATCTGCCGCCAAATCTCATGACGAACGGATCGCCAAAGCCGTACCCCTCCCAGGCGTCGGGGCTGTCGGAGGTCAGAACGGGGTTCTCATAAGTTTCGATTTCTTGCATAGGCGACGTATCCGGCACAAAGGAAGGCTGCGCGGGCTTCTGCGGTGTCGTATCCAAGGGCTCTTGGCCCGGCGTGCCGGGTGTGCAGGCGCACAAAGCAAGCAATAGAATAAGGGCTTGGGCGATGATCAAAATCCTTCTCATGGCCGTCTCCTTTCTTGGGGATGGCACCATTATACCACAATTTACACACCTTTGCAACCGCACAGTATAAATATCTTGACAAAAAAGACAATCCATGGTATAATGGGATTTCAAAGAAACGTTTTATTTGGAGGAAACATTATGAAGAAACTTCTTGCACTCGCCCTCGTTTCTCTGATGGTACTTGCAGCATTTGCAGCATGCGACCAGGGCGAAGAAAACACGCCCGAAACCACCACAGGTGCCGTGACCACACAGGCTCTTGAAACCGAGCCGGAAACCGAACCCGAAATCACTGAAGCGAAAACTACCGCCGAGCCCGAAACCACCGAGCCCGAGGAAACCACACTCAACGAGCTTGGTCAGCCCTTTGAGATCATTGACGTTCCCGTCGGCTACGTAAACGGTAAGCCCATGCGCGGCTACAATGCATCCGGTTACTTCTACTATGACGACGAACTCAACTGCCTGTTTTCCGACACCGATAACAACATGCTGGTTGTTACCAACGATACCATGGAAGCCGGCACGCTGAGCGCAACCTTCCTGTCCGCCCCCGGTTATATCAACGATAACGGTATCATTTTTGGCCTTGAAGATAGTGCCGAGGGAGAATATGAATTCTGGGAATTCGGCCCTGCTTACTATTTCCTCTTTATTTGTGATGCAGAACGCCTGTACCTTGCAAAGGCAGGCTTCAACGGTCAGGCGTGGACCGAACTTGAGGTGACCGAAGAGCCCGTTTCCAATTACGCACACGGTGAGACCAACATCACCATTACCGTGGAATTTGACGGCGAAGGCACTATTAAGTGCTATGCAAACGGCGAGCTTTTGATCGATTATTACGATGAAAATCCCATCAGAGGCAACCGCTACGGCATCCGCTGCGAAGTCTTTGGCGTGGAATACTACAACATCCAGGCTGAACACGACTGATTGATTGAAGGATAAATAATAAAAAATCATCCCGATATGGGGATGATGAATTAGCGGTGAAATCCGCGCAAAACAAGGACTGTATCACACGGATGCAGTCCTTTATTTTTTGTGAAAGGTTTATTCAACCCCGCAGGTTTATATTTGCAGGGGACGGCGCCCTCGAC
>JAZOCX010000001.1:0-3133 GCA_045596725.1 Eubacteriales bacterium | reverse complement strand
CTATTGCTGCCTGATGCAGTCTGTATCCTTCCGGATTGTCTTCGTATGGGATGCTGACACCAAACATCACGACCACCAGATCCGATGGATTCACCGCTCCCATAAGTCGTCGGTCTGCTATCAGTTCCTTTTCTGTCTTTGGAATAAATAAAATATTTCATATCACACCACCTTTAATTTATTATAGCATAAGCAATTCAAAAAGTAAATCTTGCGGTATATTTCTCCCGAAAATACAGATAATAACAACACAATTTGTAATTTAAGGAGAAATGTATATATGAAAGCAACAGGTATTGTACGCCGTATAGACGACCTTGGGCGTGTGGTTATTCCAAAAGAAATCAGAAGAACTATGAGAATCCGTGAAGGGGACCCGTTAGAAATATTTACCAATCGGGATGGTGAAGTAATTTTCAAAAAATACTCGGCAATGGAAAGCATCCATCAAAAGGTGCAGGTCTTTGCCGACGCCCTGCATAAGGCAACGGCGAAGCCGGCGGCGATCTGTGATCGCGACACTGTATTAGCCGTAGCCGGTATCCCCAAAAAGGATTATCACGATAAGAACGTCTCCGAAAGCGTAGATAAAATGATGCATCAGCGCACTCATTATGTGCGCAAAGCGGGCGAAAGCAATAAGGTTATGCTCAGTGATGGTGGAACGGCATCCGTATCGGTTATGATACCCATCATTTCCGAGAGCGACTGCATCGGTGCCATCGCGATTATGACCCCCGATAGCGGAGCCATTGCCTCGGATGAAGACATTCAATTAGCCTCTCTCCTCGCCGCTGTACTCAGCAGTGAAATGGCAGAATAAAAAAACGGCTGTTGCCTAAGCAACAGCCGTTTATTCTTATTCGCTAACCTTTTTGGAAGCGGCCTTGTCAAGAGCCTTGCGAGCCTTGTCAGCCAGAGCCTTAAAGGAAGCCATATCGGTTACAGCGATCTCAGCGAGCATCTTACGGTTGAGCTCGATCTTAGCGAGTTTGAGTCCGTACATAAAGGTGGAATAGTTCATATCGCACATCTTTGCAGCGGCGTTGATACGGGTGATCCACAGTCTGCGGAAATCTCTCTTCTTCTGCTTTCTACCGATATAAGCATTGGCCATAGAACGCATAACTGCGATATTAGCGGTTCTGAACTGCTTGGATTTTGCACCCCAGAAGCCCTTGGCCTGTTTCATAATCTTATTTCTGCGCTTGCGGGTAGCCATTGCGCCTTTAACTCTTGCCATTTATATCATCTCCTTCGTATCTACTTAATTATTTATAGGGGATCAGCTGCTTGATGGCGTAAGTATTGGTCACGTCAGCATAAGCGGCCTTGCGCAGATTTCTCTTACGCTTGGTGGATTTCTTGTTGAGGATGTGGGACTTGTAGGCATGGGCTCTTTTAACCTTGCCTTTTTTAGTCAGATTAAATCTTTTCTTAGCACCGGAATGTGTTTTAAGCTTAGGCATAATTAAGCTCCTCTCTTATCGTAATATTATTTATTAGGCTTAGCCACAAGAAACATGACCATGTTGCGACCCTCAAGTTTAGCGGGCTTATCGACAACACCGACACCGTCCAAAATAGCCGCAAAGCGATCAAGTAACTGAGCACCGATCTCGGTATGCGCCATTTCGCGACCGCGGAAACGAACCACGACCTTGACCTTATTCCCGTCACCCAAGAAACGCTTGGCGTGGTTGGCCTTGGTATTGATGTCATTATCCTCGATCTTGCAGGAAAGCTGAATTTCTTTAACTTCCACGGTCTTCTGATTTTTGCGCTGTTCTTTATCGCGCTTTTGCTGCTCGAAGCAATACTTACCGTAATCCATGATACGGCAAACGGGGGGTGCAGCATTGGGAGCGATCATCACCAGATCCAAACCCTGTGCCTCAGCCATTTCAAGAGCACGTTTCGACGAGATAATGCCAAGCTGGCTACCATCCGCATCAATAGCACGAATCTCTTTAACGGTGATTTCCTCGTTGATGAGCAAACTTTTTGTCTTTATGCAAGACACCTCCAAACATAAAAAAATACGGAAACAGAAAGTTCCCGTAAACAAATAAGCCCTACGTAGGCTATCATTCATATTGACCGACAAACCAATATTTGGCGGTGAGAACGGGAATGTTCTGCTTTATTGCTCGTTTAGTATACCCTTTTCTGTTTTATTTGTCAACCTTTTTTTGAAAAAATCTCTTTTATGACATCTTTTTCCCTGCCTTTCTTCTACAATAAAGGCGGAGGTATACGAATATGATACAAACGAGAAAACAAACCCACACTCCCTCTCTCCGTTCTTTCTTTTCCGAGTGCGGACCGCCCCTGCTGGGTGCGATCGGCGGATTACTTGCCGCCTACGCAGCTTTACCCTTTGGTTTATTGCCCTTTGGCATCGCCGCTGTTTGTCTGTATTTTGACCGCTTTTCGGTCAATATCGGCATTGCCGTGGGCGCCACAATCGGCTATCTGTTACAAGGCCTTGGCGGAATAGTCTACGTGGCCGGCATTTTGCTGGCGCTGCCTCTTCGCTTTATTCTCACAGCCCTTTTTCGCCGAGCTTCCCGCCGAAGCGTATCACTCTTAACGGCTACGCTCAGTTTATTTTTCGTCCATATCCTTATCTGCTCCCATAGCGGTTTTTTAACCTTTGATATTCTCACGGGCCTGCTATCAATAGCATCAGGCATCCTTTACACGCTTTTTGCCTGCTTGTGTCTGCCTGCCGTCTTAAAGACCGAAACCTACCTATCGGGACTTACCCAAACCGAGTCGGCATCTCTGCTTATTACGTTATGCATCTTATTGGTGCCGTTAGTACAGTTTTCATTTGTCGGCATTGCTCCTGCTCGCCTTTTTGCCGCCTTTATGGTGTTGTGCTTTGCCGTTTACGGCGGTGCCGCCTTGGGCGGTATGGGTGGCGCTATTGCAGGAACCATCCTATCTTTTGCCGTTAGTGGGACAAGCCATATCATTGCCGCCTATGCCGTAGGCGGTATCCTTGCCGGGCTCATCGGACGCAAAGGCAAACTGAGAGCCGTCAGCGTCTTTTTGATCGGTGCCTCGGTACTTTCTCTGTATATTAACGGCTCTCTCTCCGCCTTAGCCACCCTGTGCGAAACATCAC